>DAOUQU010000011.1 GCA_030625445.1 Gammaproteobacteria bacterium | reverse complement strand
GGCAATGAGTCCAGGATGACCACGGATAAAGACAATGAATGATAACACAGAGCTGTACACTGTTCAGCAGGAGATTAGAGTTTTTTAACCCCCTTTCCCTGCCCCTAAAACTTAAAACCTCCCTCCTCAATCTCCAAAACTTGTACCGACGCGGCGGGCGCTCTCGATCCAGGCATGATTCGGCGGAACCAGTTTTTTCTTGCCAGCCACCTCTTCCAGTGTAATCGCGACAGCCTCTTCGCCCCTGGCCGCCACCATGACGCCATAGTTTTCTGCATCGATCAGGTCGGCGCAGGCGGTGCCGAGACGGGTCGCCAGGATTCGGTCTGCCGCTGAAGGCGTACCGCCGCGCTGCAGGTGGCCAAGAATGGTGATACGCGACTCCAGACCGGTCAACTCCTCCAACTTGCCGGAGAGAGAGAGGGTGTTGTCGATATGTTCACGCTCGATCTGCGCCAGAACCTTTTTCGCCTCTTTTTTCTCTCTCTTGCTCTTCGGAGCACGTTTTATTGCATCCGCCTGGTGAAATTTCTCTGCCACACCGATCGGCATGGCTCCCTCCGACACCGCAACAATGCTGAAATTTTTGCCGCTGCGCACACGCATGCGAATCGCCTCGGCGATACGCTCGACATCATAGGCAATCTCCGGAATCAGAATAACATCGGCACCGCCTGCAATGCCTGCGCCCAGCGCCAGCCAGCCTGACCTGTGCCCCATGATTTCGGCCACGATAATACGGTGATGGCTGTGCGCAGTACTGTGCAGGCGGTCGATCGCATCTGTTGCGATGCCCAGTGCAGTGTCATAGCCGAAGGTGACATCCGTACCCCAGACATCGTTATCGATGGTCTTGGGCAGGGTAATCACATTCAGCCCCTTCTGCTTCAGCAGCAGCGAATTCTTCTGCGTACCGCCCCCGCCCAGACACACCAGCGCATCCAGATGCCGGGCATGATAGTTCTCGACAATAGCATCCGTCATGTCCATGGTTTTGCCGCCCACCATCATGCGATTCGGCTTGTCGCGTCCAGTTCCCAGGATAGTGCCGCCGCGGGTGAGGATATCCGACAAAACGCCTCCGTCCAGCGCCATGGTGCGATTCTCAACCAGGCCGCGAAAACCGTCACGGAAGCCGATAATCTGCATGTCGTAGTAGCTTTGCGCTGCCTTTCCCACGCCGCGTATGGCTGCATTCAGGCCCGGACTGTCTCCGCCCGCCGTGAGGATACCGATATGTTTGGTCATGATTTTCTCCTATTGCACATAATTAAAACCCACACTCTGCCAATTGGTTCGTCATTCCGGCGCATGCCGGAATCCGGGAACTCGACAGAATTGGCAGGAATGGATCCCGGCCTGCGCCGGGATGACGGTGTATCGGGCCAAAATAAGCACACCATCAACACTACATTTTTTCGTTTTTGCGATCAAGCTCGCGCAGCCAGGCCAGGCGTTCGGCGATCTTGGCCTCAAGCCCGCGATCGACGGGGTGGTACCAGGATTGCCCGGCTAGCTCTTCGGGCAGGTAATTTTCACCTGCAGCATAAGCGTTGGGTTCGTCGTGTGCATAACGGTACTTTTTGCCATAATCAAGCTCTTTCATCAGTTTTGTAGGAGCATTGCGCAGATGCAGCGGCACTTCCAGGGATCCTGAATTTTTTGCCGCCTTCATGGCGCTTTTGAAGGCTGTATAGACGGCATTGCTCTTTGCTGCAACTGCCAGGTAGATGACTGCCTGTGCAATTGCGAGCTCTCCCTCCGGGCTGCCGAGGCGCTCCTGCACATCCCAGGCCTCGAGCGCCAGCTGCAGCGCACGCGGATCGGCATTACCGATATCCTCGGAAGCCATGCGCACCACTCTGCGGGCGATATAGAGGGGATCGCAGCCGCCGTCGAGCATGCGGCAAAACCAGTAGAGCGCCGCATCCGGAGATGAACCGCGCACGGATTTATGCAGCGCGGAGATCTGATCGTAGAAACTCTCCCCTCCCTTGTCGAAGCGGCGCACCCTGCCGGCGACGATCTCCCTGATGGTCTCGGAGCTGATCTGCTCTGTTTCACTGAGGTCCGCTGCAATCTCGAGCAGGTTCAGCGCCCGCCGGGCGTCGCCGTCCGCCGCCTGTACAAGCAGTTGCAGATCCTCCTCCGCGATTGCCAGGCAACGCTCACCCAGGCCCCGCTCTCTGTCCGTCAGCGCAGTGCGGATGATCGACAGCAATGCATCCTCGCCGAGCGCTTTCAACACATAGACGCGGGCGCGGGAGAGCAGCGCATTGTTCAGCTCGAAGGAGGGATTTTCCGTGGTGGCCCCGACAAAAACGATGGTGCCGTCTTCAACATGCGGCAGAAAAGCATCCTGCTGGGACTTGTTGAAACGATGCACCTCATCGATAAAGAGCACCGTCATGCGGCCCTGCTGGCGCAGCGCGCGCGCCTGTTCGACAGCGGCTCGAATCTCCTTGACGCCGGAGAGCACTGCAGAGAGCTTGATAAAGGCAGCACCGGAGTGACTCGCCAGCATCGAGGCAAGCGTGGTTTTTCCTGTACCCGGGGGGCCCCAGAAGATCATCGAGTGAAGACGGTCGCTCTCGATAGCCTGGCGCAGGGGCGAGGATTCACCAACGATGTTCAGCTGGCCGTAAAACTCCTGCAGGTTGCGCGGCCGCATACGATCGGCAAGCGGCCTGAATTGCCCCTCCTGCTGATCGAACAGATCAGTGTTCCCAGACATCGAAACCGGGTGGTGCCTTGAATTTAAACAGGCTTTTGCTGAGAGAGGGGTTGCGCTGCACATTGCTGAAGCTGAACCTGGTGTATTGGCCAAGTTTGTCTGTCATCTCGAGTTTAATCAGCTTATTGTCACGAAAAGCAACATCCACCTCCTCAATCTGGCTATCTTTGTCAACGGGAGCAAGCGCCATCCACTCCAGTCCATCGCGCTTATACTCACGCAGAATAGTGAAATGTTTGTCGATCTTCTCTCCCTGCGACAACAGCTGTGCCGGGGTTCCGCGCAGCGCCATTTTTTGCGGCTGGTGCGAGACCTGTTCGAGGTCGCGATCCAGAAGCCATACCGTCCTGCCATCAGCAACAATCAATTGCGCATCCTTGCCGGCATAATCCCAGCGGAATTTCCCCGGGCGCTTGAGATAGAAAACGCCCTTTTGTGATGTAGATTGGCTGCCGCCCTGCGACTCGACACTCTGCACAAAATCCGCCTGCATAGTTTTCAGCCCGGAGAGAAACCGGTCCAGCGAGGTCGCATGCAGCGGTGCTGAAAAAAGAGATAGCATTGATATCAATAAAATGAGCAATAACTCTCGCCAAGACGCGAAGCTCGCCAAGAAAAACCTTTGCGGTCTTGGCCTACATGGATGTAGGTCAGGAGCGTGAGCAGGGATGCGAAAGCTTTGCGCCTTCGCCTGCAGGGATCGTAGGTGAGGGGCGTGAGCAGGACGCGGAAGCTTGGCGAGAGAAAAATAATCTCTTTCATGCCTCGTCAGTCTGAGAGTTGGTCTCGCTTGTGAAATAGGCATGCAATCAAACCTCGACAGGCGGTGGAGCCAGCACGGTTCTGGAACCATTGGTTTCAGGCGGAGAGACGATGCCGATGCGCTCCATCTCCTCGACCATACGCGCTGCCCGGTTATAACCGATTTTGAGACGGCGCTGCACTCCCGAAATGGAGGCGCGGCGCGTATCGGTAACAATCTGCACGGCTTCGTCAAACAGCGGATCACTATCTTCCACATCGACGCCGGAGGCCTCAGGCGACAGCCCTGGAATGGCCTCGGAAGGCTCCTGAAGAATCTCATCGACATAGCTTGCAGTCCCATTTTGTCTCAGGAACTCGACCACATTATGCACCTCGTGATCATCCACGAAGGCTCCATGCAGCCGCTGGGGAATGCTGCTTCCAGGCGGCAGATAGAGCATGTCGCCGTGCCCCAGCAGATGCTCGGCGCCCTGTTGGTCAAGAATGGTGCGCGAATCGATGCGTGACGAGACCTGGAAGGCAACGCGCGTAGGCACATTTGCCTTGATCAGACCGGTGATAACATCCACCGATGGCCGCTGGGTTGCCAGCAGCAGGTGGATCCCTGCGGCACGCGCTTTTTGCGCCAGCCGGGCGATCAGCTCCTCAACCTTCTTGCCAACCACCATGATCATGTCCGCGAACTCATCAACCACAACCACGATAAACGGCATTTTGCTGAGTGTCGGAATCTCCGGCGGCTCGGCATCCTCATCCAGAAAAGCATTGGGATCAAAGGCAAACAGCGGATCTTTCAATGGATCACCGGCCTTCTCTGCATCCACGATTTTTTTGTTATAACCTGCGATGCCGCGCACTCCAAGCGCCGACATCAATCTGTAACGCCGCTCCATCTCGGCCACGCACCAGCGCAGCGCATTTGCCGCATCCGACATATCCGTGACCACCGGGCATAACAGGTGCGGTATCCCTTCATACACCGACAACTCCAGCATTTTGGGATCGATCATGATCATACGCACTTCATCCGCCTTCGCCTTGAACAGCAGACTCAGGATCATGGCGTTTATAGCGACCGATTTACCGGAACCGGTGGTGCCGGCGATCAACGCATGCGGCATTTTAGAGAGATTGGCTACGGTTGGATTTCCGGCAATATCCTTGCCCATCCCCAGCGTCATCACCGAACGGGATTTATCATAAGCTTCGGAGCGTAGTATCTCGCTGAGATAGACAATTTCCCGATGTTCATTCGGAATTTCAATGCCGATCACCGATTTACCGGGAATATTCTCAACCACGCGCACGCTGATGACCGACAGCGAGCGCGCCAGATCCTTCGACAGTACAGTCACCTTGCTGGCCTTGGTGCCGGCAGCCAGATCCAGTTCAAAGAGCGTGACGATCGGCCCCGGATGAACAGCCACCACCTCTGCATCCACCTTGAAATCCGACAATTTCAGTTCAAGCTGCCGCGACATCATCTCCAGGGCTTTTTCTGAATACTGCTGCACCCTCTCTCCGGGCTCATCCAGCAGCGATAACGGCGGCAGCATGGTGTTGGGGTCCGCTTCGAACAGGGTCGTCTGCTTCTCTTTCTCGACCCTGACGCTGCGTTTGATTTTCTGGATCACAGGCTCGATTTTTGGTGATTTTCTCGTCTCTGCCTTTTTACGGTCTACTTTAAGCGAGACGATGCGCTCCTCTTTGAGACGCTGGGCCTCGATCTTCTCCTCTTTCTGCTCCCGGCGTTTTCTGAACCAGGAGACGATGCGTTCATAAACGCCCAGGACGAGCCCGCCTACCGCCTCCATGACCATGAACCAGGAGACACCGGTAAAGAGAGTGACTCCCGCCACGAAAATTGCCACCAGCAGCAGCGTCGCACCCGTTGGACTGAGCGCATCCACCAGCATTGATTCCAGTACCTTGCCGAGAATGCCTCCCGCTCCCTCTGACAGTTTCAGGCCGAAATCACTCAGATGCAGTGCGCCCAGTCCGCAGCCGCCGATAATCGTCAATGCAAAACCGCTCCAGCGCAGAGTGAGCAGCGGCGTATTCATGTGGTCATCAACAGTGCGTTCCCTGAGGATCAACCAGCCGCTCCACACCAGCATCACCGGAAACAGAAAGGCAAAAATACCGAACAGGGAATAGAAAACACTGGCGAACCATGCTCCTGCCGCCCCCCCCAGATTATGGATATCCTCACGCTCACCCACATATGACCAGCCGGGATCAACCTGGGAATAGGTGATAAATGTGAGAAAAAAGTAGGCTGCAACAGCGACAATCAGCCAGAAAGCCCCCTCTCTGAGACGATCGCCGATCCCCCGTTCATTACTGTTTACCAACTCACTCCAGGACACGATGACTATTCCCCATTACATTCAAACCAAATATTGAAGGAGCTGCCCAATAATAACTTCCCAATTCTGCTTGCCCTGTTGTCCGTCTTCTGCGTTCCAGCAAGAGTTACATAACGCTGCTATGCGCCCCTTGCTGCGCCTGGAATACGAACAACATTGCTGCGCATTATCCGGGAAATTATTAATGGACAACTCCTGAAACCAAATCAAATACCATGAATTCCTTTACCCTTTTGATTCCATTCCGTAACATAGAAAAAATCTGCCCGAACAAGAGTGTCGGGCCATCTTGATTTTGGAGAATTATACATGAGTGAAAGCAAGCACTGTCGACTTCTGATCCTGGGATCCGGTCCTGCCGGGTATACAGCCGCAGTTTACGCTGCACGCGCCAATCTCAACCCCGTGCTGGTTACCGGTATGGAGCAAGGCGGACAACTGACCACCACCACCGATGTCGATAACTGGCCCGGTGATCACGAAGGCGTACAGGGTCCGGATCTGATGGAGCGCATGCGTCTACATGCGGAGCGTTTTGATACCGAGGTCATTTTCGACCATATCAATAAAGCGGACCTCAACCAGCGGCCCTTCCACCTCAGCGGCGACCAGCAGGAATACACATGCGATGCATTGATTATCTGCACCGGAGCATCCGCCATGTATCTGGGTCTCGAGTCGGAAGAGGCCTTCAAGGGCAAGGGCGTCTCCGCCTGCGCCACCTGTGACGGCTTTTTCTATCGCAACCAGAAGGTCGGCGTGATCGGTGGCGGCAACACGGCCGTTGAGGAGGCGCTCTATCTCTCCAATATTGCAGATCATGTCACACTGGTGCATCGCCGTGATGAGTTGCGTGCAGAAAAATTCCTCCAGCATCAAATTCTCGACAAAGCCAAGAATGGCAACATCACCATCGAGTGGGACTCCGTGCTGGAGGAGGTCCTGGGCGACGACAGCGGCGTGACCGGCATGCGCCTGAAAAATGTCAAAGACAACTCAAGCAAGGATCTTGATCTGCACGGGGTTTTCATCGCCATCGGGCACAAACCAAATACCGCGCTCTTCGATGGCCAGTTGGAGATGCACAACGGCTACCTCAAAGTCCACAGCGGCATCGATGGCAATGCCACCCAAACCTCCATCGAGGGCGTTTTTGCCGCTGGTGACGTCATGGATCACGTCTATCGCCAGGCGATCACCTCGGCCGGGAACGGCTGCATGGCTGCGCTGGATGCGGAGAAATACCTGGATGCGCTGGAGTCCTAAAAAGAGAGTTGGCAGTCTTCAGTATGCAGTTTGCAGTAAAGGCAAGGAACAGAAGCTGCTTACTGCCAAATGATGACCCCAGCTTTTTTACTGCAATCTGTAACTTTCTTTTAGCTGCCAACTGCAAACTCTTTTTGACTGCAAACTGATTCCCTGATGTTTTTCTCTCTGGACGACACTGCCAGCGACAGCGATTTCCCTGATCCCCGGCTGGCCGAGAGCGAGCCGAACGGACTGCTGGCCATAGGCGGCGACCTCGGCGTCACGCGTTTATTGAATGCCTATCGCTCGGGAATCTTCCCCTGGTTCAGTGCCGGGGAGCCCATTCTGTGGTGGTCGCCCGATCCGCGTCTGCTGCTGTTCCCTGAGAAAATACATATTTCACGCAGCCTGCGGAAAACCCTGCGCAGGGGGGACTACCGGATCACCTTTGATAAAGCCTTCAGTGACGTCATCACGCACTGTGCAACATCACCCCGTCACGACCAGCCTGGCACCTGGATCATCGACGAGATGATCGACGCCTATAGTGAACTCCATCAACAAGGCCATGCGCATTCGGTGGAGGTGTGGCATGAGGAAAACCTGGTCGGCGGGCTGTACGGCATTGCCATTGGCAGCGCCTTTTATGGCGAGTCGATGTTCAGTCTCATGAGCAACGCCTCCAAGGTTGCACTGGTTGCATTGGCGCACAAGCTGCAGCATTATGGCTTTCATTTCATTGATTGCCAGATGGAGACGCTCCACCTGCTCACCCTGGGAGCTGAAACTGTTCGAAGGGAAGAATTCCTGAAGATGAATGCCATCGCTAGCCAGCTGCAGAATGCTATTCAATGGAGAGATCGTGAGTAATACCTCCATCAAACTCTACCAGGGAACGCCGCACAGCTGCGCCTATCTGCCGGAGCAGACTGCTGTCATGCACGTGGTAGACCCGCAGTTTCCGCTGACCGCATCTCACTACGGCATGCTGCTGGAATCGGGATTTCGCCGCAGCGGCAACATGGTCTATCGCCCCGGCTGTCCATCATGCTCTGCATGCAAGCCTGCACGTATTGACACCAGTGCATTTCGGCCCAATCGCTCACAGCGGCGCTGCCTGAAAATGAACCGGGAGATAGAGCTCAAAGTCACACCATCACTTCAGGAGAGACACTTCAGGCTCTACCAGGAGTATCTTCAGTCACGCCATGCTGACGGTGATATGAGCGCAGACAGCATCGCGGAGATGCAGAGCTTTCTGCTCAGCGAATGGAGTGAAACCCTGCTGCTGGAAGGTTGGCTGGATCAACAACTGCTGTTTGTGGCTGTCACGGATGTGGTCGACGGCGGCCTCTCGGCACTCTACACCTTTTTTGATCCCGCATTACAGCAGCGCAGCCTCGGCACTTATGCCATTCTGCAGCAGATTGAACAGGCCAAACAACTCGGCCTGAAATGGCTCTACCTTGGATACTGGATCGCCGGATGTCAGAAAATGTCCTACAAAGCCAACTTCAGCGCGGTGCAGGTGCTGTCACACAATGAAGGCTGGCAGGCGCTGAAATGATCATGCGATAATAATAACGTTATTATTGTTTGCAACCCGCGGATTACCATGCTGATACGAACATCTCTTCTACTATTGGCGCTGTTTGCCAGCGCTCACGCAAACGCCGCATCCAATGCCTGGTCAAAGGTTGCAACTCCTACAAAAGAGCAGCCTGATACCATCGGAGGCTATTCCAGCGGCTGTTTTGTTGGCGGTGACAGCATGCCCCCTGAAGGACGCGGCTACCAGGTGGTGCGGCTGTCTCGCAATCGCTACTATGGCCACCCCAGCCTGGTCCAGTATCTCAAAGAGCTGGCCAACAAGGTTGCTGATGAAGAACTCGGGCTGATGCTGGTTGCAGATATGTGCCAACCACGCGGAGGACCGATGCCGGGCGGACACGTCAGCCACCAGAACGGGCTGGATGCCGATATCTGGCTGCCGCTCAACTACAAGCGCACCAAAGGCAAGCGTGACGATCTCAAATCAATTGCTTTTGCGGACAGGAAAAAATTTACGCTGAATCGCGATATCTGGACAAAGGGGCAGGCCCGCCTGATACAGCTCGCAGCGCAAGATCCACGCGTCGCGCGCATCCTCGTCAACCCTGTCATCAAAATCGAGCTCTGCAGTATGCAGTGGGATGACCGCAGCTGGCTGCGCAAAATTCGCCCCTGGTGGAAGCACCACACCCACTTTCATGTACGCCTCCACTGCCCCAAAGGCAACTTGGACTGCAAGCCCCAGGCCATGCCGCCGTCCGGTGATGGATGTGGAGCAGAGCTGACATCCTGGCGTCCGGAGAACAGAAAAAAGTCGGGTAAAAGCACGAAAAGCAGCAGACCTCCCCAGCCAAAACGCTGCAATGCAGTTCTCATAGATAGACGATGACAATATGTTTTTTCGAATTATAGCCGTCGCACTGCTACTCCTCTCTTTTAGCGGGTCGGCACATGCCATTCCCTCTCTGATCCCCCTGATTCCAATCATCGGCGTGCTTATCGTCAAGGGTGCGGCACTTATTGGCGCATTTTTCTTCTTTGTGCTGTCGCTGTATCAAGAGAATAAGAAGCACTTTCTGATCTGGGGAATCCTCCTGTTTGCGCTGTTTATTGCGTTGATGGTTATTTTCTAGCCTCCCGATGATTGAAACCAAAGCATCGCGCCTGCAAGCGCTGAGCGGCATCGTGACAGTGCCAGAGTTTGTCGTGATTGCAAGAGATGATGCCCATGATTTGAATCTCGACAACTCCTGTCGATACCTCGTACGAAGCTCTTCACAAAGGGAAGATCAGGAGGAGTTCTCCCAGGCAGGACAATTTTCCACCTATGGACCACTCGACGTGGGAATGGTCTCCGCCTCTATTAAAAAAGCATTCCTGAACCGGGATGTCGACGAAGTGATCGTCCAGAAATATGTTGCAGCTGAAGAGTGGGGAGTTGCTTTTTGTTTCTCCGCAAAAAGCATGCTTATTGAATACTCCGGTGAATTCGAGGGGGTAACTTCAGGAACCGTCATTCCATTTACCGCACTCTTGCCGACAACTTGCCCGCGCTATAAAAAACTCGAAACGCAGCTGTTGAAAATCCATGCGCAATTCGGGCCTTCGGATATCGAGTTTGTGAATCTCAAGAACCCTCAATTTGTTCAGGTTCGGCCAATCACGCGAAATATTCACTACGATGAAAATTTTGTACGACTCAAGATGCAGTTGCAAGAGTTAGGAAGCTCTTCCTGGAGAGAGAATGATGTCTGCAGGATTCTGGCAGAGAGAGATAGCAACAGCCGGGCTCTCAGCGAAATCTACCTGCAGGCGCTACAGGATGTCTATGCGAGCTGGTTAAAAACAAGCGTCTCTATTCCGCCTAAGCCATTTGTAAAAATCTCTGAACAGTACTTCATGAACCAGGAGCTTGAAGAGCAAATCACTCCCGGGTTTTCCAAAATCGTTCGACTGAGTTTCCAAATACCAGGGATACTGCGTGAAATAAGAAAGCTGGATTTAACCCGCTTGTCCGCTTTGCAGCTGATGCAAAAGAGTATTCTCGTCTCTCTCGCATACGAACTCTTCAAGCATAAAGGCGCTATGGAACTGAGAGAGAAGATCCGGGCAGAGCTGGAAAAAAAAGTGCCGCATGGGAGATTGGAAACAGATTTTCATTCCGAAAACATACTGAGCAGTTTGATCGAGTTTGACAGGGAAAAGAGTCTTTGGAAGCAGATATCTTATCGAGATGAACAGGGAATCGTTGTCGTCGAGGGGGATTTCGATGCAGGCCCCTATTATCGCTTTACTGATCGGGAACAGGAAATCCCGCATGGGGTGATTGTCGTGACAGACCATCTCTATCCGGAGATAGGAAAATATATGGGCGGCATCAGGGGGATTATTTGCAAATATGGCGCCTTGAGTGCGCATGTGGCCATTCTCGCCCGGGAGTATCAGGTGCCTCTCAAAATCCAGACTGAAATAGACCGGTATGAATAAACCGAATTGGAAATCTTATAAACTCTACGCCTCACTGTTCCTGGTGCTCATTTCTGTTGCAGCAGTACTCTTTCTCATTGAGGTAAAGGATGCCTGGGAGTTGATAAAAAGCGAGCGTTCTGAAAAGACGGAACTTGCGCAGATTAATAAGAGAGATGTCCTGCCAGGCGTTATCCAATTTTCAATGATCGCAGCTGACACAGGAAAATATGCTGTCATCGATGTTCGGGAAAAAGAGGAGTTCTCCCAGGGGAGAATCAAGGGAGCGCTGAATTACCGTCTCGGAGACATCCTGAATGAGGAAGCTATCCGGCAGGAAATTTTTCGAAAATCAGAGGGCAAAGAACGGGTATTTTTCTGTCATGACGGCAAGCGCTCCCGGATTGCTGCACAGACGATCCAGCAGGAATTTGGAGGAGTCAATACAATTATTGAAAAGGGTTTTCAACAAATTCGGAAAGATGAGAAAAATCAAAAATTCTGGGAAGGGTCTCTGAAACATGTACTTCCACAGGATCACCGATATATCAAAACGCCGTGGATTAAGCGAAGAGATGTCAGAGTGAATACACTGATCGATCTCTCCCTGGAGAAACATGAGAGTGTCAAGGGACTGGAAGGCAAAACCTTCCGGCACGCCCCGCTTCTGATGATGTCAAGCCGGCAAATTGATGAATTTATCAGCACCCTGGGGGAGGAGCCGATCGTGGCGCTGTGCAACTCCAAAGTCAGCTGTTTTTACACACGAATATTGCGTTATCGCCTCGAGGAGCGTGGATTGGCATTAGCCGGATATGTTCGTCTATTGGAGTAGCTCTCCTAATGAAAAGAGAGATGGTGAGGAGAAAATCACTTCATTTCTAAAGATTCCGCGTGACTAATTCAGAAAATGCTTATATACTTATTATAATAATGCAATTAGAATTATTGGGATACAGATCATGAAGACTCTCACCAAAGCGATTTCCGGGATTTTAACAGTCGGCGCACTGGGCCTTGCCATAAACGCACAGGCAGTGGACAAGTGCACTCCCGGGGCTGCAGTGGCAGTTCCTGCTGCTCAACCACCGGTTGCCGCGCCACAGGTTCAAGCACCACAATACCCGGCCCATAGCTATCAGTATCAAAGGTATCCCTCCTACTATGGCTACAGAGGTCCATGGAACAACAATCGCAGCTGGACTCCGCAGCGCAGCAACAGGAACTACAACTCCAATTACTGGGATAACCGCAACGACTGGGACAACAGTAATCGCCTGGACAACATGAGCCACTGGAACAACAACAGTTGGAGTGATTACGACAGCTATGTCGACACCTTCGGCAATATGCACTTCGATATGGATTTCGACTTCGAATTTGACTGGGACTGGGATGCAGATGCAGATGCAGATATCGACGCTGATGCTGACAGCTACGGAGAGAGCTACAGCCAAAACGATAACCGCTTCGACAATCGTTTTAACAACAGCTATTACAACCGCAACTACAATCGCAATTATGGTCGTTATGCTCCCTATAACTACTATTACAACTATCAGTATGGCTACAGCTATCCGCCTGCGCCGCAAGCTTCAACCGCTCCAGCCCCTGCACCCCTGCCGCCTGTTGCCTCAGAACCAGCAAAGGTTGATGTCAAACCAGCACCCCCTGTCAAACCCATCAGCATCGATGATGACAAGGACCGAGTCCTGAACAGCAGTGATTTCTGTCCGAATACAACCGAAGGCACCCAGGTTGACGCTTTTGGATGTGCAATTGATGAAGTCATCGTACTGCACGGCGTCAATTTTCATACCGATTCGGACAACTTGACTGATGAATCAATTGTAATTCTCGACGGTGTTTCCACAACCCTGAATGCCCATCCCGAACTGAAACTGGAAGTCTCCGGCCACACTGACAGCGATGCGGAAGATGACTACAACAAACATCTCTCCCAGCGGCGCGCAGAGCGTGTTCGCGAATTCCTGATCGACAAGGGCGCCGCTGCTGACAATTTAACTGCAAAAGGCTATGGCGAAGAGCGACCTATTGCCAGCAACGAAACGGCTGAAGGCAAGACGCTGAACCGTCGCGTCGAGCTCAATAGACTCTAATTTTAAGTTCCCTCTCCCTCCGTGGGTTAGGGTGAGGGAAGCACGCTAACTCATGTTTGGAAATAACAGGGAAGAGATCAGAGGTTTTATTCTCGCCTGCTGGAACAAGCGGGAGCAGAGCCTCTTTACCCTGAGCGCGCTGGAACAGCATGTCATCAGGGCCCTCAATCTACATCCTGAATATCAGCGCCTGCTTGAATCCGGCGAAGATGCACTCCATCAGGATTTTTCCGCCGGCGCCGATACCAGCAATCCCTTCTTCCATCTCGGCCTGCATATCACGCTCTATGAACAGCTTGAGTCAGACAGACCTGCTGGCATTCGCGCCCACTACCAGAAAATCCAACATGCAGCGGCAGATAAACATGCCGCCGAACATCAGCTGCTCAAATGCCTGGAACAATCTCTGTGGGAAGCCCGGGCGCGAAACAGCATGCCGGATGAGGCGGGATATCTTGAGTGTGTGAAAAAAGTTGTCGTCCAATAGCAGCTGACAAATGTGAAGACTGATCAACCCCCTGGCAGCTTGAACGGGAGTATTACATCGACGCGCACCGGCAGGTGATCTGACAATGGAAAATCCTCTACCGCCGGATTCTCCGTCCTGAGTGAATCTGAAACCAGGATATGATCAATCTTGCGCACAGGCCGCCATGAAGGGAATGTCGGTTCGCCTATGACGGTCTCGACCATGCCGGACTTTGACAGGAACTCCTCCAGGTAGTGAGAGCCGCTGGCGCAGTTGAGATCACCCATGACGATGTTATAAGGGGTGTCAGAGATTAATTCACGCATAAAATGCATTTGCCGGATGCGGCCACGCTTTCCCAGCGCCAGATGAACCAGCACCACGGAGAGACTCTCATCGCCCTCTCCGAATTTTATCACCATGGCGCCACGGCCACGCAGTCCAGGCAAACGATGGTAATGCACGGAAGAGGGTTCATAGCGGCACAGGAATCCGTTGCCAAATTGCCCGAAATGGCCAATGTTACGGTTAACCTGGATATTCCAGTTGGAGAAGCCGGCGCGATGCGCCAGGTACTCGGTCTGATCAATAAAGGCTGAACGCAAACTCCCCGCATCGACCTCCTGTAGTCCAACCAGGTCGTAGTCGTCAATCAGCCGGGCAATGCGATTCAGATTCCGCTGCTTGATCGGATGAGGAAGAAAAGTCTGCCAGCTTTTGGTGACATAATCGCGCCGCTGCTGTGTCTCCTGGCCAGACTGGATATTGTAACTGAGCAGACGCAGCCGGGTTCCGGCTGCATCTGTTTGTGAATGGCTTGCCATTGAAGCCATCAGATTTATTGTACAGCAGCACCAGCAGCTTGAGGCTGGGCAGCAGCCGGAGCAACTGCCGGCCTTCTTTGACGTGATTTTCCGACCAGGTAGTCAACAATCTGCAACTTCTCATCCCAGCTTGCTGCATTCCCATCTTTGTAGTGCTTATCGACGATCATCGCTGGAACACCGGAGATAGCATACTTTTTCGCCAGTTTCATCGCCTGCTGCAGTTTCAGGTTGACCTCAAAAGAGTCCATTGCCTCTTTATAGGCGTTGACATCTACACCCCGGGTTGCCAGAAAAGCTTCCATTTTTTCCTGGCTGTTGAGTTTTTGACCATTTTTATGAATTGCCGTAAAGATGGCCCCATGCACCTTGTCGACTACACCGATTTGCTGCAGCGCATAGTAGGTTTTGGCATACATCAGTACAACAGGACGATTAAATGTAGCGGGAACACGAATAAAATCGACATCCTCCGGCTTGTTTTTCAACCAGCTATCCAGATGCGGCTCCAGGGCCTCGCAGTGAGGGCAGAAGTAGCCAAAAAATTCGGCAACCTCTATCGGCCCCACTGTTGGCTCCGGTGTACCCAGTACATGGTAATTGACACCCTCGACTGGATTCGTGGCACCTTCCGCCCAAACAGTCAAACTCGACAACATCATCACAACTAAAACAGCAAATCTTTTCATACCAACTATTCCTCAGGTTTCTCAATCATCAGGCGTCTGCCCGACTTCAGATTCAATGGGTGCTATTTTACACATTTCTTCACAAGGCTGTCCGGGATTAGCAATTATTATTGGGTCGCGAACATCCACTGAAAAGCCGGATCAGCTCTCCAGCCAGAAAGTGACCGGCCCCTCATTGACCAGTGCCACCTGCATGTCAGCGCCAAACTGGCCGCGTAAAACCTTGCCATGTGTTTTAGCTGCGCTGTTTGCAACCAGCTCAAAGAGTTCGCTGGCAACATCAGGAGCAGCCGCAGAAGTAAAGCTGGCTCGCATCCCCCTCTCTGTATCAGCAGCCAGTGTAAACTGCGGCACCAGCAGTAATCCTCCGCCTGTATCGTTGAGACTCAGATTCATTCGACCACGGTTATCTTCAAAAACACGATATCCCAGTATTCTCTCACAGAGGCGCAGCGCCTGCTTTTCCCGGTCACCTTTCTGCACACCGACGAACACCAGCAGACCGGAATCAATCCGGGCAATGACGCTCCCATCGACACTGACACTCGCCTTGCTAACCCGCTGTAATAACGCAATCACATCAATGACAGCGTGAATGAATCTTGATAGAGCGTCTGATCTTCGATGCCGGCATCGACAAAACCCTGACGCCGAAGGCGGCAGGAGTCACACTGACCACATGCCCTGCCCTGCTCATCTGCCTGGTAACAGGAGATGGTGGTCCTGTAGTCAATCCCCAATTTCACCCCCTGTTGAATGATTTGAGCTTTGCTCAAATGCAGCAGAGGCGCTTCAATTTTGAAG
>DAOUQU010000095.1 GCA_030625445.1 Gammaproteobacteria bacterium | reverse complement strand
TGCCACTGGATATGACTCTGTATCTATCCCCACTTCTCGTTGATTGACGATGCATTGATCATGTTCATGGATGTACTCAATCGGATCCTCGATGCACAGGATATGACCGGCGCTGTTGTGATTGCGGTAGCCGATCATGGCAGCCAGAGTGGTCGATTTACCAGTGCCGGTGGCTCCAACCACCAGCACCAGTCCACGCTTGATCATCGCTATATCATTGAGCTGCTCGGGAAGACCAAGCTCATCAACAGTCGGAATATCCGACACGATATAACGCATCACCAGGCCAGGGGTATCCTTCTGGAAAAAGGCGCTGACACGGAAACGCCCGACACCCTCCTCGGCGTAGGCAAAATTTGCTTCATGCGTCTGGTGGTACTCCTCGATGCGGCTCGCAGGCATCAGGCTCTCGATTAGCGCCTCGGTCTGATCTAATGTCAGGGCTTTATCACCGACCGGATGCAGTGTGCCATGGAGCTTGAGACTGGGGGGGCGCCCAACACTGAGGAACAGATCAGATGCTCCACGTTTAACCATCAATTCCAGGTATGGCTTGATATCCATCAGAATGAATCCTTGCTCTCGGCCCGTTCACGTGCAGCGCCCACGGTAATCACTCCCGAGTCCACAAGTTTTCTGAGACATTGATCCATCGTCTGCATCCCCTCCGCCTGCCCTGTCTGTATCACTGAATACATCTGCGCCAGTTTGTTCTCACGAATCAGGTTGCGGATCGCCGGATTTGCGACCATGATCTCCCAGGCTGCAACGCGCCCGCCGCCAATCTTTTTGAGGAGTGTCTGGGAGATCACCGAGCGCAGTGAATTCGACAACATCGAACGCACCATCTCCTTCTCATCACCGGGAAAAACATCGATAATACGGTCGATGGTCTTGACTGCGGAGCTGGTATGCAGGGTGGCGAACACCAGATGTCCGGTCTCGGCAGCTGTCAATGCCAGCCGGATGGTCTCGAGATCACGCATCTCACCCACCAGGATGACATCGGGATCTTCACGCAGTGCGGCGCGCAGCGCATCGGTAAAACTCAGGGTATGCTCATGCAGTTCACGTTGATTGATGAGGCATTTTTTGCTTTCATGCACAAATTCAATCGGGTCTTCAATAGTCAGGATATGCAGTGGCAGGGTTTTGTTGATTTCATCAGTAAAGGCGCCGAGCGTGGTCGTTTTTCCCGAGCCGGTTACACCTGTCACCAGCACCAGGCCATTCTTGACATTGATGATCTCCTTGAAAGAGGATGGCGCGTTAATCTCCTCGAGCGTCACGACCTCGGACGGAATAACACGAAATACCGCCCCGGTGCCGCGATTCTGATGAAAAGCGTTGACACGAAAACGCGCCACATCGGGCAGGTGGAAGGAGAAATCAGCCTGCAACTCCTTCTCGAACGCACGACGCTGGCGATCATTCATGATGTCAAACACCATGTCATGCGTCTGCTCCTTCTCAAGATCGGGTAGTTTGAGCCGTTTAATATCACCGTCAATACGTATCATGGGGGGAAGCCCGGCTGATATGTGCAGGTCAGAAGCGCCCTGATTCACTGTGAATGTGAGTAATTCAGCGATATCCATAATTTATCTATGACTCAACGATTGGTGGCAATTCACCCTATGAAAGGGTGAAAAACAGGTTCAAAAAATATAGAATGGAAGTTACTACAAATAGCCGCACAATGACAATGAATTCAGCACTCATCCAGGAAAATCTTGCATCTGTGCAGCAGCGCATAGAGACCGCTTCCAAGGATGCCGCCCGGGAAAGATCTGAAATCCGCTTGCTGGCAGTCAGTAAAACCAGAACGGCAGAAGAGATCATTGCCGCCTACCAGGCCGGCCAGACCGCCTTTGGTGAAAATTATGTTGCCGAAGCGGTAGAGAAAATCGAAACTCTCTCGGATTACCCGATTGAGTGGCACTATATCGGCGGCATCCAAAGCAATAAGACCAGACTGATCGCCATGCATTTTTCCTGGGTGCATACAATCGCATCGCTGAAACACGCAAAACGCCTGAATGAGCAGCGCCCTGCTGAATTTCCTCCACTCAATCTCTGCATACAGGTAAATATCAGTCATGAGCAGAGTAAAGGAGGGGTGATGGAGAGTGATGTTTTGCCGCTTGCACGCGAGATAGTGCAGCTCGGGAGAGTGAAACTGAGAGGGCTCATGGCGCTTCCCGCGCCCACCGGGGATTTTGAAAAACAGAGGAAAAATTTCAGCATCCTGCGTAAACTCAGGGAGGAGTTGCAATCAGAGGGGATCGAACTTGATACGCTCTCTATGGGAATGTCAGCAGATATGGAAGCGTCGATTGCCGAAGGAGCGACCATCGTGCGCATTGGCACGGCGATTTTCGGCCCCAGATCTTAATAGAAAAGAGATTGGCTACAAAAAAATAAAGGTAACTATTCAGCACATTCGGGACCGTCACTGCTATTGGGTATATCCTCAAGAAAACGTCGTGAATACATCCATGTAGACTCGTGTCGGCATCCATGCCTCCAACGTTTCTTGCAGATACACCCAATAGCAGTGACTGTTTTGCGCTTTATTGAAGATGCTGAATAGTTACAAAATAAAAACCTATCAGGAGCAGAATGAACACTATGAAAGATAAAAATATCGTCTTTATTGGCGCTGGCAACATGGCTGCCGCCCTGATCAAGGGGCTGATCCAGGATGGACACCCGGCTGAAAACATCACTGCAGCCGATCCCGACCACGACAAACTGAATCTCATCAGCGAGCAAACAGGGATTCGCATCAATAGCGACAATAGTGCGGCGATTGCAGACGCCGACATCGTCGTCATTGCCGTCAAGCCTCAGGTCATCGCAGCGGTCGCCAGCGGGATTTCAGCGGCCGTAGCAGAGAGGCAGCCGCTGGTGATCTCCATCGCTGCCGGTGTACCCACATCACATCTCCAGCAGTGGCTGGGAGAGACAACAGCCATCGTGCGCACTATGCCAAACACCCCGGCGATGCTGCAGGCCGGCGCAACAGGTCTGTTTGCCGCTGCAAATGTCAATGCCGAACAGCACAGTCTGGCCGAATCAATCATGCGCGCAGTCGGCCTCACTATCTGGGTGGAACAGGAGTCACTGATCGATGCCGTCACTGCGGTCTCCGGAAGCGGACCCGCCTATTTTTTCCTCTTCATGGAGCACATGATCCGTGCTGCCAAGGTGCTTGGGCTGCCCGATGAGAGCGCACATCTGCTGACACTGCAAACAGCCCTCGGCGCATCCAGGATGGCGCTGGAGAGCGATGACAATCCAGCAACACTACGCGCCAGGGTGACCTCTCCCGGAGGGACCACAGAGCAGGCAATCAACGCCTTTGAAACGGGAGGACTCGAGCAGTTGGTCATGGATGCCATGCGCGCTGCAAGAGACCGCTCGATAGAACTCTCTTCGCAAATTCAGGATTGATACTATGGACTCGGGCTATCTCGCTACTCCCCTGATTTTTCTCGTACAGGTCATCTTTGGTTTTTACACGCTGATGGTGCTGCTGCGATTTCTGCTGCAGCTGGTACGGGCAGATTTCCGAAATCCCGTCTCCCGGTTTGTACTCACGCTGACAACACCTGTTCTCAAGCCATTGAGGAGATATATTCCCGGCTATCGTGGACTGGACATTGCGTCGCTGCTTGTCGCCTGGCTTGTCAAAACCGTTGAGATCGCCATTATTCTGCTGCTCTCGGGAGCAGCGGGGATAGCCCAGGCCATTTTGTGGGCGATCCCGGCGCTGGTTTCGCTGGTGTTTATGATTTTTACCTTTTCGATTGTCATCGGCGTACTGCTGAGCTGGTTCCAGGCTGGATACTCCCACCCCGTGGCTGGAGTCATTCACTCGCTCAATGCGCCGATACTGCGGCAGGCAAGGCGTTTTGTACCCGTCATTTCAGGCATCGACCTGGCGCCATTGGCTGCGATCCTCGCCCTCACCGTCCTGAAAATGCTGGTGATGCCAATCCTGTCAAAACTGGTCGGTATGCCGAACGGACTCTTTTAGTGCCGCCCCTTGTTCCTGGAGAGACACCTTCATGGTATCAATGGAACGGTGGGGATCTGATCCTGCATCTGCGAATCCACCCATGCTTTCTGCAAAACGTAGGGTGCAATAAGCGCAGCGCATTGCACCATCCATACTAACCACCCAGATCCAGAAACGGCATCACCGAGAAGTAGAGGATTGCAGCAACAGCCGCCACATAGAGCAGCATCCGCAGCGGATCCTCTCTGAATATATCGAACAGGGTTCTATTCTCTCCCAGCTCCTTCAAGCGCGCATACTCGCCCTTCATACGGCTTGTACGCTCCTCTTGATAAACTTCAATTAAATGTTTTGCCTGCTCCAACCGACTGTTGTCACGCAGCCAGATCGCCGGCATCGATATCCCCCAGTTGCCCGCGCTGGTTTCATAGAAATCGATCTCATTTTTCCTCAGCAGTTCACGAATTTCATCTGTTTCATCATCCGGAACGCCCCTGAGCCTGAAAAGAATGACCGACATGCAATTTTTTCCTGATTGATAAAGTTTCAGAACCGGCAACAAAGAGTATACCTTGACAGCAAAATCTGTCAGGATTCCTGAATAGAACACTACGTATAGAGACCACAAGTAGAGAATCTAAATCAAAATGGATAGACAACCCGTTATATTGATTATTTTTGACGGCTTCGGGCTCAATCCCAGCCGCGCTGCGAATGGCTGGGCGCTGGCGCGTACACCGCATCTTGATCACTACTTCTCCTCATGGCCGCACGCTGTATTGCAGGCATCCGGCAGGGCTGTAGGTCTGCCTGACGGACAGTTCGGCAATTCGGAGGTCGGACATCTGACGCTGGGAGCAGGGCGTATGCTCGAACAGGACCTGATGCGCGTCGCCAATGCCATTCATGACGGTACTCTGGAGCAGCAGCCTGCCTGGCAGGATTTGATGCAAGACACCAAGCGACTGCACCTGGTCGGCATGGTCTCAGACGGTGGCGTTCACTCTCACATCGAGCATCTGTGCGGGCTGCTGCAGATGATCGTTTCCGCCGGCATCGAACCTGTTATCCACATGATTACCGATGGCAGGGACACCTCGCCAAAAGCCGCCCTGGGCTATCTTGAGTTGCTGGAACAGGATTTTGAAAAACTGGGAAAAGGTTATGTCGCCACTGTCAGCGGCCGCTATGACGCCATGGACCGCATTGGCAACTGGGATCGCACCCAGAAAGCATGGAAGGCGATGCGACTGGGCCAGGGAGTGGATGCCGAAACACCCCGGGAGGCCATCGAGGACGCCTATGCGCGTGGTGAAAGCGATGAGTTCATTCAGCCCACGGTGATCCGTGACTACATAGGAATGGCTGCCGATGAACCGGTGCTGTTTTTCAATTTTCGCAGTGACCGCGCCCGCCAGATGGCTGCGGCTATCGGCCTGGAGGATTTTGACGGCTTCGACCGTGGATCCGCCGGAAACCGACGGCTGGTCGGAATGACAGAATATGATGTCAACTTCCCTTTTCCGGTGCTTTTTTCACCACAAATTCCTGAACAGGTGCTGGCCGAGGTGATCAGTGATGCCGGGTTAAA
Source organism: Gammaproteobacteria bacterium (assembly GCA_030625445.1). Lineage (GTDB taxonomy): Bacteria > Pseudomonadota > Gammaproteobacteria > Chromatiales > Chromatiaceae > Sva-25. Next base: position 859 of record DAOUQU010000095.1, on the reverse strand, counting down.
GCAGTTTCACTGCGCAGAGACCGAAAAATATCCCCATGTCACCTACTTTTTCAATGGCGGGACAGAGCAACCCTATCCTGGAGAGGATCGTGAAATCGTTCCCTCCGCCAAAGTGGCGACCTATGACCAGCAACCCGAAATGAGTGCTCCCAAAATTGCCGAGAGCGTCATCAGCGCTATCGAAAGCGAGGAGTACGCCTTCATCCTGGTCAATTTTGCCAATGGCGACATGGTTGGACATACCGCTATTCCCGAAGCAATTATCAAGGCTGTTGAGACCCTGGACCTGCAGGGACACAGGGTCATTGATTCCGCACTGAAACATGGCTGGAGCGTCCTGCTCACCGCTGACCATGGCAACTGCGACGAGATGGTCGATCCTGTCGGCGGACAGCCGCATACACGACATACCGGCTACCCTGTGCCTCTGCTGGTGGCAGGCGCGGGAGATGTCCAGCTCGGCATAGGCCGGGGACTGGCGGATATCGCTCCAACCGTACTGGATCTGCTCGATATTCCCCGGCCGCGTGAGATGACCGGCCGCAGCATGATCCTGAAAGGCAGACTGATTTAAACGAGAATGACCATGTCTAAACACAGTAAAATCGAACCTATCGCCGTGCTCGCATTGAATCCCTCTCTGGATATCAGCTACGAGGTGACGCAACTGCTGGATGACCAGAAAGTCCCCTCCATGAATACACGCTATGAGCCCGGAGGGAACGGCATCAATGTCTCGGAGACTCTCAGCAGGCTGGACATCCCTGTCAACTGCTCGTGCATCATTGCCGGGCATGTTGGAGAGTTTGTGCTGCAGCTGCTGCAGTATGAACTCCATGACCTCCACTATCTTAGTGTC
>DAOUQU010000389.1 GCA_030625445.1 Gammaproteobacteria bacterium | reverse complement strand
GCGGCTGCCTTTGCAATATCATTTCGAACCGGGCCAGGCCGCCGACGGCGTTACCCTGGTCGTTCCGCAGGAGGTGCTCGGCCAGATCAGTGAAGAGCATTTGCAGTGGCTGGTTCCGGGGATGCTGCAGGAGCGTATCGTCACGCTGTTGCGTGGATTGCCAAAATCTCTGCGCAAGCATTTTGTTCCCATACCGGATACTGCAGCAAGGCTCTTGGAGGAGCTCGGCAGCACGGATGCCCCGCTGCTGCAGGCTGTGGGACAGCATCTGCAACGCATGGGCGGAGTCTACATCCCCGAAGATGCCTGGCCTGATGAATCCCTGCCATCGCACCTGCGTATGAATGTGCGTGTGGTCAATGGCGAGGGAGCAACCCTTGGGGAGGGGCGTGATCTCGCCATTTTAAAGAAAAAATATGCTTCGCAAGGCGGGGCAGGGCATACATCACTCCCCGGGCACAACATCGAGCGGAGCGATATCACAGGCTGGGATTTTGATGAATTGCCGCAGCAGGTTAGCATCAAGCGCACGGGCATCAAACTGACGGGTTATCCCGCACTGGTCGATGAGGGTAAGAGCGTGGCGATTCGTGTGCTCGACAGCCAGGCGACTGCACAGCAGGCGCATCATGCCGGTCTACGCCGTCTGATCATGTTGACGTTGAGTGAACAGATGCGCTATCTGCGCAAACAGCTGCCGCATCTGGATCAGATGCGGCTGCAATATGCAAAGGCATCCAAACCCGCCGGTCATAAAGCCGCAGTTTCTCTTGATGAGGAGTTGCTGACTTTGATCATCGAGAGGGCTTTTCTCGATGACAATCCCGATATTCGTTCGCGCTCAGCATTTGAAGGCATGATCGGGAAGCACAAAGGGGAGTTGATGGAGTTCAGCAACAGCAGCTGTCAGCTGGTTGCCGAGATACTGACTCTCTATCAGCAGGTCAGAAAAACGCTCTCCGCCACCACAGCCATCAACTACCTGGCATAGATAAAAGATATGCAGCAGCAGCTGGATCAGCTTCTCTACCAGGGATTTCTACAGCATACAGCGTGGCAACATCTGCTGCGTTATCCCGCCTATCTGAAAGCGATTCTCCTGCGTCTCGATAAATTGAAACATGCCGCACAGCGCGACCAGCAAAAAATGCGTGAGATGGCGGCTTTTCTGCAGCAGTGGCAGCAGCGTTATGAACGCATGCAGCAGCGCCGCCAATATGATGAGCGGCTCCTCGAATTACGCTGGTCGATCGAGGAGTTGCGCATCTCACTGTTTGCCCAGGAGGTCAAGACTGCCTACCCGGTTTCGTTGAAACGTCTGCAGCAGCGCTGGCAAGAGCTGGGGTTGTAGGGGGAGGTTTTAAGTTTTAGGTTTTAAGTTGTCTCTCACCTAAAACCTAAAACAATCCCCAAAAAAATATGAATTTCTGTTCTTCTAAGATTATTATATGCCAATGAATGACGAATATTTATCTGCCTTCAAAGGCCGTTTTACCTCGGCCCTGCGCTGGCATCAGCTCGATGCGCTGTGGGAATCGGTACGTGATGCAAACGATGGCGCCTGGTTTGTCTATGCGATTGGAGAAACACCGCCTGATGCGGCAGTTTCAATCGACAAACTTGACCACTTTCTCTCGGAAATCGATCGGCTGCTGCATGAAGAGCATGACGAGGAATATTGCGGTATCGTCTATGCCGACAATCTGCAGACGCCTGCCTTTATCAAGATCTATGATCCGAATAATCTTGGCGTCAGCTGTGGTTTCAGTGACAATCCACCCCTGCCGGGCTGGATATTGAGCCGCAT
>DAOUQU010000252.1 GCA_030625445.1 Gammaproteobacteria bacterium | reverse complement strand
GATACCGGCGTGCACACCATGTTGGCGCTGCAGCAGGCCGCCCGGCTCAGTGATGATCCGCGTGTGCGCTTTGCAGCGCTGCTGCATGATCTTGGCAAGGGGAGAACCAGCCCCACACTATGGCCGTGTCATCATGGCCATGAAGCACGCGGGGGCGCACCGGTCAATGCACTCTGTCAACGCTTCAAAGTCCCTTCGGACTACTGTGAGCTGGCGCGCCTGGTCGCACAATATCACGGCCATTTTCGCCGTGTTACAGGTGAGCTCAAGGCATCGACCATCGTAACAACACTGGAGGCTGTGGATGCCTTTCGCCGTCCGCAGCGTTTTGAGCTGTTTCTACTTGCCTGCGAGGCAGATATGCGCGGTCGTACTGGCAGGGAGGATGCGCCAATGCCGCATCGTGATAATTTTCTGCGTCTGCATAAAGCGGCAGGTGATGTTTCGGTTGATCGCATCCGTGCAGATGGTTTCGAGGGAAAAGCGATTCGCGATGAACTGCACAAGCGCCGCATCAGCGCCGTAAAGTCTCTGCTCAGGAAGATTCGCAAATGAGTATCAAGATAAGTACTAGCGAGACCAAGTCTCAGACTGACAAGGTATGAAAAAAACATTTTCTCTCGCAAAGACGCCAAGATCGCAAAGGTTTCTCTTGGCGAGCTTTGCGTCTTTGCGAGAGTCATTATTAAAATTTGACTCAATTGTATAGTGTAGGCTACTCAAGGATTACAAATGAGTATCAAAAGAAGTATTAATAGGCAGATTTTCACGACCCTGCGTGAGGCCAAAGTGGTTTGGCCGCTGGCCCTTTTGTGTGCAGGTGTGTTGTTGCTGTGCTTCTCTGCTGTGATGCTGTTCATTGGGATTGATCAATTCAGAGGAGCGTTGTTTGCTGCCGCGCCGATAATTGTTGCCGGCTTGCTCATCAGCGCCTGGCGGCTGTACATCAAGCTGTTCAGGCCGCTGATCCTGCTGCAGAACTCAGTCGCCAGTGTGTCACAGGGTAATCCCGGGGCGATGGTATCGATGCAGGATGAAGGAGCCTTGTTCTCGCTGGTGCATGATATCGGCAGCATCAACGAAGAGTTATACGATCTCTACGAGGATATGGATAACCGCGTCGAGCGCCAAACAAGGCGGCTGGCGCAAAAGACGACATCCCTGAAAATCCTCTACGACGTAGCTGCAACCATCAACCGGGCAACCTCGCTGGATGAACTGCTGCTGCGTTTCTTACGCATGCTCAAGGAGATGCTCAATGGCCGCGCCGCCACCATCCGCCTGGTCACACCCAACGGCAATATGCGCCTGGTTGGCACGATCGGCCTGGATGATACCCTGCTGCATGACAAGGAGATGCTGCCGGTACAGCTGTGTGTGTGCGGCACAGCGCTCTCCCAGGGAAATATCCTGTGTGAAAATAACCCGGAACGCTGTTCAAAGATCAATGGCCGTAAAATGTTTGGCAGCGATGAGATTGATGTGGTCACCGTGCCGTTGGAGTATCATGACGATGTGCTGGGCATCTATAATATCTTTGTTGACTCCCCCGGTATCTCTGGCCGTGAGGATATCCTGGAGCTGCTGAAGACTGTCGGCAGTCACCTGGGAATGGCAGTGGCCAAGCAGCGCTCCGACGAAGAGGCTCACCGCCTCTCCATTATGGAGGAGCGCACAGCTTTGGCGCATGAGCTGCATGACTCGCTTGCACAGACGCTGGCCAGCCTGCGCTTTCAGGGACGCATGTTATGTGACACCATGCAGCAGGAGCCGCATTCGGAGGCTGCTTTCGTTGATCTTGAGCGAATACGCCACGGTCTGGATGAGGCGCATACTGAATTACGCGCCTTGATCGGCAGTTTTCGCGCACCAACCGGAGAGAGGGGGTTTCTACCGGCGCTGCACAAGTTGGCTCAGCGCTATGAGGAGATGACTGGCATAGCTCCTTTTGTGCAGCTCAAGTGCCGTAATCTGGAACTGAATCCCAGTGAGGAGATGCAGTTATTGCGTATTGTGCAGGAGTCGCTGGCAAATATCCGCAAGCATGCCGGCGCCAACACAGTGCGTATTTTGATCAATCTCGAGCACAATGGCATGAGCGTCCTGATCGAGGATGATGGCAGTGGTTTTGAACAAGCGCCTTCGGGCAAGCCGGGTGAGCACATCGGTCTCTCTATCATGCAGGAACGCGCGCGGCGCCTTGGTGGTGAACTCAAAATCGAGAGCGAACCGGGGGAGGGCACCCGCGTAGAACTCTTTTATGTGCCGGAATCGATGAAAAATGAGTAATATCTGAATAACCCCGTGCAAGGCAGTAAGTAATATGTAGGATGGTGCTTTAATAAATGCCTGTTCCCTTACCTGACAATGGAAAAAAGTAAATGCAAGTACTGTTGATTGATGATCATGCGCTGTTCCGCTTTGGCCTGCGTGAATTGCTGGAACGTCGTGATATTGATGTACTGGAGGCGACCGGTGATTGTGAAGAGGGGATTCGTCTGGCGCGTGAACATCAGCCCGATGTGGTGCTGCTGGATATGCGTATGCCCGAGATGAACGGCATCGACGTCCTGAAACGTCTGCGTGAAGATCATCCTCAAATGCCGGTGACGCTGCTCACCACCAGTCAGGACGAGCAGGATGTCCTTAATTCGCTTCAATATGGCGCCAATGGCTATCTGCTGAAGGATATGGATCCTGATGAATTGATCGATGCCCTCAGGGAGATTGTTGACGGGGGCACAGTCGTCTCAAAAGAGTTGACTGCAGTATTGGCGCGTGCGGCTGTAAGGCAGGACGAAGAGGTGCTGCCGGATAAGCCTGAGAACGACCCCTTCTCCGAACTGACACCGAGAGAGAGGGAGATCCTGTGCCATCTTGCAGAGGGGAAAAGCAACAAGGTGATTGCGCGTGATCTCGGTATTTCAGATGGCACAGTCAAACTCCACGTCAAGGCGATTCTTCG
>DAOUQU010000424.1 GCA_030625445.1 Gammaproteobacteria bacterium | reverse complement strand
AGGAAGCTGCGCTGATTTCGCCAGTGCAGCCACCAGGAATCCGGCAATCAACATGCCCCGCATCAGCGTCTGTTGATCACTCTCAAGCGATGACAACAGCGTCCATTCGGTGGTGCCGAACAACGACAGGGAGACAAACAGACCGAGGATGAATCCGGCATCGCCAATTCTATTGGTGATGAATGCATAGTTGGCATTCTGTGTTGCCGTGTTGCGATCGATCGCATATCCAATCAGCAGATAGGAGCTGACGCCGGCCAGCTCCCAGCCGACAAAGGTGAGTACGCCGCTGCCTGCCAGCACGACCAGCAGCATCGCCGAAGCGAACAGGCTGAGGATCATGAAGAAGCGCTGAAAACCCGCTTCGCGGTGCATGTAGTTGACCGAAAAACGGATCGCAATCAGCAGCAGCAGCGCGAACAGCGTTCCAAAAGCGAGTCCCAATCCATCCAGCAGCAGACTGACGGCAATCGTGAACTCCCCGCTGTGAAACCACTCGCCGTACAGCAGGTAGCCGGGAATGCCGTCAATCATGGCGTGAATATCCAGCGCCAGCATCAATACAAAGGAGCCAGCAATGGCGCCGACAGCAACCATAAATGTATGCCGCTCTCCGCTCTCACCCCGATTGACTCCCAGCAGGAAGCCGGCGCCAATCCACGCGGCCGCCAGCAGCGGCAGCAGTGGAACCAGCCATGCGATCTGATTAAGCATGGGCCGCCTCCTGCTTCAGCATCACCGGCTGCAGCGGCTGCATATGCCCGTCGTACCAGTCCGATGACTGCTCGACCGACTGCAGCGGTGTCACTTCACCATCCCAGGGAATAAAGCCCTGCTGTGGATCAAACAGCGAGATTTCACCGCTATCGGGATCAATCGCAGAGACAAGCAGCCAGCCGTTTCCGATCAGCTGCTGCAGCGGCGGCTGGCGCTGATAGACTTTTGTCAGGATTTCAACACTCGCCTCCACCAGCACATGCAGACGCATCGCCTCGTGAATCTCGATCATCTGCCGCGGCAGGCCGGTGCGCAGATCCGAGTTTGCGCCCTCCATCACTCCAAAAAAACCGGTCACATTGTGCATCACCTTGGTGCCGCAGCCGAAATACTCATTGTTCACCGTTGAGAAGTAATACTCGAGACTGATGCCGGCTCCTACAGGGCCATTCGAGAGCAGCAGCTGCTCGACGATCGTTCCTTCCGGATCCGTGGTCGGATCATAGGAGATCAAAAATGTGCGCCTGTCCAGAAACAGCCCCTGGCTGACCGAGCGGCGGCCGATCACTGCCGAGGCATTGGTCGCATGCCCCAGTTCCGGACGCGCCTGGCTGAAATCAAACGAACGTCCGGCAATATGTGAAACCGCCCTGGCGAGGGTTGGTTTTTTTGGCGCAGAGGCAAATTTACGGCAGCGTTCATGCGCCGAGAATTCCGTCGCCTGCGCGACTTCGCTGCGCAGCTGCTCAAACTGCTGATGAAACTGCAGCGGCATCATATCCACATCAAACCACTCGATCTCCTCACTGCCGGTATTGTGATAGGCGCCGACAAACCA
>DAOUQU010000367.1 GCA_030625445.1 Gammaproteobacteria bacterium | reverse complement strand
TGGGTGATCTCGAGGCAGTGAAGCGGGCCAAAGAGGCAAATATCCCGGTACTGGCGAAACTTGTTGATGAAGGCTGGGATATTGTGGCCCCCATTCCCTCATGCGCACTGATGTTCAGGCAGGAGCTGCCGCTGATGTTTCCCGATGACGCCGATGTCATCAAGGTCCAGCAGGCAATCTTTGATCCTTTTGAGTACCTGATGCTGCGCCATAAACATGATCTGCTGAAGACGGATTTTAAGAATCCGCTGGGCAGAGTCGCCTACCAGGTCGCCTGCCATCAGCGCGTGCAGAAGATTGGCCTCAAGACCCGCGACCTGCTGCAGCTGATCCCCGATACCGAAATCGAGACCATCGAGCGCTGCTCGGGGCATGATGGAACCTATGCGGTCAAAGTAGAGTTCCATGAGATCTCGATGAAAATCGCCCGTCCCGTCGTCAACCGGGTGCGCAAATTTGAAGCGGACTACCTCACCAGCGACTGCATCATGGCGGGGAGGCATATTGCCCATGGACTCGATGACGGCACCGAAGCGATGCACCCAATGACCCTGATTCGCAAAGCATACGGAATATGACGATGGCGCTATTAACACGAGACGATCTCTATTCACTGGAGCAGTATGCAGAGCAGCGCGTAGAGATGCGCGCAGCTGTGATGCAGCACAAAAAAAACCGCCAGCTGCACATCGGTCCACATGCAACCCTCTACTTTGAAGACCGCTTGACCATGCTGTATCAGATTCAAGAGATGCTGCGCGTCGAACGCATCTTTGAAGCCGATGCTATTCAGGAGGAGCTGGATACCTACAACCCCCTGGTTCCGGACGGCAGTAACTGGAAGGCAACCTTCATGATCGAATATACCGATGTCGAAGAGCGTCAGCAGGCATTGACGCAGATGGTCGGAATCGAGCAGCAGGTGTGGATGCAGGTAGAGGGCTTTGATCCGGTCCACGCCATTGCCGATGAAGACCTCGAGCGCTCAGACGAGGAGAAGACATCGGCGGTGCATTTTCTGCGTTTTGAACTCACAGCAGAGATGGTCGAGGCAGTTCGTACAGGCGTTGATATCAATGCCGGCATCGATCATCACAATTACACGCACAGCAGCGAGCCGATTCCACGCAACATACGAGACTCACTGGCCGGGGATCTCTCGTAGGATGTACATCACTGTACCCGCTTGCGAAGCTTATCAATTGTCACTAGACTCATGATTAATCATAGGATGTGCTGAGGAACAAAGCGCATCAATTACCACAGATGAATTTCATGTTCTGATCTGAAGAGTGAGTCTGCCCAATGATGCGTACAACAGTTCTCGACTATCTTGGAGTGAGCCAGGATCATGCGAGCCATCTGGAGAAACTGATCTCCGCCGTTGGCGGATTCCTTGGTATTCTTGTCTCGATCCTTGTCACCGCCTGGTTCACAGGCCTTGACTCCCTTGTTTACATTATCCCGTCGATGGGCGCAACCGCGGTACTGCTGTTTGCGGTTCCGCATGGCGCCCTGGCGCAGCCGTGGAATGTATTTGGCGGGCACCTGATCTCTGCCCTGATAGGCGTGGCCTGCGCGCAATGGATTCCACAAATAAGTATCGCTGCTGCAGCTGCTGTCGGGATCTCGGTAGCAGCAATGTACTATCTCCGCTGTATTCATCCGCCTGGCGGCGCGACAGCCCTTGCTGCTGTGATCGGCGGTGAATCTATTCAACAGCTGGGCTATCACTACCTGCTGACTCCTGTACTGATCAATGTCATTGCCATACTTGTGGTGGCAGTGCTGTTTAATGCACTGTTTCAGTGGCGCAGGTACCCTGCAGCCCTGATGCAGAGCACGAAGGAAGCGGCACAGCCGCCGCTGGATTATGCGCCGATCGATCACGCAGACCTGGTGTATGCCCTGAGTGAGATCGATTCGTTCATCGATGTGACAGAGGA
>DAOUQU010000283.1 GCA_030625445.1 Gammaproteobacteria bacterium | reverse complement strand
AGTCGAAACCGATACCAGCGATCGAAACACCGGCAGGCTGGGGATTCGCATGACCAAAATCCGCCCTCGTGACTGGCTGGAGACGCGCTACCTGACGCTCACACATGAGGAGTATGATATCGCGGAGGAGCATGGCAGAGCCATGCCGCTGATCCTCGGGATCAGCTGGACGCGCACCCGTAAAGACGGCACTCATCGCATCCTCAAGGGCAACAAACTTCACCTGGAACTCAGAGGCGCCGTGCATGACTTCTCCGAGGGGTCACCCTTCTTTCAGGCCATCGCCAGAGGGAAATGGATAAACTCTCCATGGGAGAAAGGGCGCATTATCAGCCGTCTGGATGTAGGCACCACAATTGTTGACAACATCCACAACATGGCCGCATCCGACCGCTTCTTCACCGGTGGAGACAACAGCATACGCGGTTATGGCTACCAGGATCTCGGGCCGGAAAACGCGGTCGGCGACATCACCGGTGGCAAGCACCTGGCTGTGGCAAGCCTGGAGTATGAGCACTTCCTCAAAAAAGGGTGGTCAGTCGCTGCTTTTGTCGATGCCGGCAACGCCTTCAATGATGACTCCATCGATGTCAAAACCGGTGTTGGACTCGGTGTGCGCTGGCTCTCTCCTCTCGGCCCGATCAAGATCGATCTGGCGCATCCTCTGGATGATGACTTCAATGATATACGTTTCGTTTTCAGAATGGGACCTGAGTTTTGAAGATGCTGCGATGGTTTATGCGACGCATCAGGAGATTTTGGCTGCTTCTGTTGTTCATCGTGCTATTGATACCCGTGGCGCTGTGGATTACCGCATCAACGGAGAGAGGCAGCCGCTGGCTGATCAACAGCACGCTGCATCTGCTGCCTGCGGATGTCTCCATACAGCAGGTCGACGGAACCCTGCTTGATTCCCTAACCCTGACTGGCGTTCAATTTACCGCTCCACCGCACCGGGGTTCCCTGAAAAAAGCGCATCTGCAGTGGCAGCCAGCCGCCCTGTTGAAACGCAAGATCCATATCGTTGATCTCACAGTTGACGGGCTGGTACTCGATATCGGCGAAACAGAGAGCAGCAGTGAACCCGCACAAATCCCGCAACTGCCGATAGCAATTGATCTCGACAGCGTCAAGATCACCAACACCGAGGTGACGCTGCAGGGTCAAACACATCGCATTGACTCCGTTGAACTCAGCGCCCATACACGCAACAACCAGTTTATCGTGGAGTCTTTGAACATCTCGGCAGATCCGCTCAAACAGGCCGCACTGAAGGGAGAGATTGCACTGCTAGCGCCCTACCCGCTCGACTTCTCTTTCAACTGGGAGGGCGACCTGGCCGAAATAGGGCTTCTCAAGGGTGAAGGCACCCTGCAGGGAGACCTCGATGCCCTGACTCTTGATCACCGTATGACAGCACCCGTCGACCTCTCGACTAGAGCAAAGATCATCCCGGGGGAGACTCCGCTGATCGACATTCAGGGAGAGTGGAAGGATCTCTCCTGGCCGCTTAGCGGAACAGCAGATTACCAGAGTACGCAGGGTGAGTTTTCGCTCAGCGGAACGACCGATGCCTATCAAGTGAGCATCAATGCGCCTGTCACAGGATCCTCCATTCCAGAGAGTCATTTCTCGCTGGTTGGCAGCGGCGACAAACAGGGATTGCAACTCGCTCCACTGAGCCTGGAACTGCTCAACGGCAGGCTGACAGCAGAGGGCAAAATCAGCTGGAGTGACAACCTTGCATGGGATCTGCAGATTGCCGCAGAGAAGATAGAGCCGCAGCAGCAGTGGCCGGAGTATGCAGGGGAACTCTCCGGAAAACTTGCTCTGCAGGGAGAGATAATCGACAACGAGCCGCAATTATCCCTGGAAATCCAGGAGTTATCAGGAACCCTGCGTGATTACGACATTGCCGGCACGGGCAAGGCGCAGTGGGCTTCCGGCAAACTGGACGTCGAACATCTGATGCTGCAGTCCGGCGAAAACCAGGTGGAACTCAACGGCATTATGGGAGAGGCGCTTGATTTTGACTTTAGAGTTGAAGCCCCTGCCCTGAAACAGCTGTGGCCGACGCTCGACGGAACACTGCAAGCAGAGGGAAAACTGCATGGCACGCTCGACTCTCCCCGCGTGGAAATCCATGGCAGCGGCAGCAAACTTGCGCTGGATACATACAAGATTGGCGCACTCAAGGCCGATATCGTGTGGGCTCCTGATGACCCCTCCGCTTCCACAACTGACCTGCAGTTGAAAGATGTCGTTGTCTCAAACCAGACGTTCAGCAAGATCATGATCAAGGGGCCGGGGAATCTTGCACAGCACCAGCTGGAGCTCAAAGTTGCAGGCAATTTGCTGAACCTGGATATGCAGCTCAAAGGAGGCTACGCGCAACAACAGTGGTCAGGAGAGATCTCGGAGGGGACGATTCGAGTCGAAAATGCAGGCAGTTGGAAGTTATCCAACGCAGTAGAGATCGTCGCAGGCGCCGACAGAGTGGAGGTCCAGCAGCACTGCTGGAAACAGCAGAATGCCGAGCTTTGCGCCCAGGGCAAATG
>DAOUQU010000021.1 GCA_030625445.1 Gammaproteobacteria bacterium | reverse complement strand
CTTCAGCTGTCAGGTCGAACTGAGATCAACAGCTATACGTTTGCAGTCGATGTGACGTGCAAACTCTGCATTTTCGGGAAACTCCTGGGCAATGATCCAGATTTGCGGCAGATGCTCCAGTGTCGCCATCGACTGCAACGACTGACTGGTGCGTTCCTGGTCAAAGAAGGCAAAGGGTTCGTCCAAAAACAGAAACTGATCGCCTTTGAGGGCATCATCAGCGAGCGCCTGTGACATGCTGAGTCGAACCGCCAGCAGCACCTGGCGCTGGGTCCCGCTGGAAACCTCATCAAATTCAAGGAAATCACCCTTCTTGGAGGAGAACAGCTGCACATCCAGATCATCATCCAGCTTGATGTGCTGATATTGTCCCTGGGTCAGATCCGGCAGTATATTCCCCGCCCCGTCACGTAATTCACGATTGAATTTTTTGGCTACACGCTCGATGGCACCATCAAGCAGTTGAATCGCGAGCGCCCTGACCTTGATCATCTGACTGTTGTCTTCAACGGTATGCTGAAAACTGTTCTGCTGATGCTGCAAGCCATCTGCACGGTGGACACGATCACGCTCCCCGGTAATCTCCTCATCCAGCTCCTTGATTTTCTCCTCCTGAAGATTGATCACCTGGTTGAGCCAGGTGGTCTCACGGTTGGCGCCTGCCTGCACATCCTTGTCACTCGCCTGGTGAAGTTTCAGCCACGACATTAGCGTCGATGTCTGGGCAGCATCGATCTGTAGTTCCACTGCGTCAGCATTAAGACCCAGCAACTTGAGATCTTCACCGCTATTGCGCTGTTCTACGCTCTCTTCAAACAGTTGATGATAGTCGCCACTTCCCGATTCCAACTGCCGCATCCTGGAGGCTGCCGAAGACCCGCTTTTCCATAACAGCAGGGCAGTCAGACCAAATGCGCCGGCGAGATAGACAAGCAGGGGAAGGAATGCATCACTCCAGAGTGGAATTTTTGACAGCAGATCATGCAGAACCACGGAGACGGCGCGATCGGGCAGCAGGGTTATCATCAACCAGATTGCGGCCAGCATCGCTCCAGACAACAACAGCAGCATCTCGTAAAAGCGCGCCTTGCCGCGTTTTGATTTCTTTGTCTGATACTCGTTCAGCGTTGCCAGATAGGCTCCGGTTTTTTCCTGCAGCTGCTCTCCACGCTGTTCACATGCATCGCAGGCGGCATCGACGGATGCGCGCTGCGTCTCCATTTCATGCAGATATTCCGGTATAACACCCAGATCCTCCAGCTCCTCCTGCAGATGGATATGCTGCGAATCGGCATTCACCATCCCTTTTCGGAAATGGGCAATTTCCCGCTCAAACTCATCACGTGCTTTTTCCAGGGATAGAATGCCCGCCATGCTCTTGATCGCATCACTGTGCGGATGAGGGGCCGTCAGTTCCCGCTGGGCAAGATAGAAGGACTCGATGTATTCATCATATTTGATGCCTAGAATCTGCTGCAACTGCAGCTTGACAGCATCCGCCCCCTTGGTCACATGTTCATCTTCGCCGACTACCGACAATCTGGCGCTATGGTTGCCGTCTGAATCAAGATGGCGTGTAATTTCATACTCCTTGCCATCAGCAGCCACAAAACGCAGCATCACCAGGCAGCGGTTTTCACCCCAGCGAATCACTTTCTGCCGGCTCTTTTCGCCCAGAGACCAGGTGCGTCCAAACAGCGCAAAACAGATTGTTTCACCAATGCTGCTTTTTCCGGATTCATTTGGACCACTGATACCGATCACGCCCTTTTGCGGCATATCTTCCAGCAACAGGGTTCCATATTTGAGGACATTTTTTGCATAGAGACGGGTAATGATCATGCGCGCTCTCCTCCCTCAAGCAATGGGATCAGCTGGCGTACGGAAAGTTTGACCGCCTCATCATAGAGTTCCACATCAAACTGTCCGCCGGCATTCAAGCGATGTTCACGCTCTTCGGCGCAGTAGGCTTCAAATTCCTGCAGAACTTTTGGTTTATCTTGTGACATTGCGGGAGCTCCTCCTCTAAAAAAATTGTGTTGTTTGCATCGTCACGCAAACAGATCAAACGCTGCATAGTATAACCCATGAGAGCTCTAATCTAATCGCTGCGCGCTTAGATTAGAGTCCCCATTCAAGTTTATCCACGGGGGAAGAGACATAAATCAAAGACTTATAGCCAGGTTTGGCATTTCCCTTCCCCCGAACCCCTATCCCTTCGATGCAATCAGAGTTTTCCTATGCAGTGAGACGAAGACGCACATCCAGATCACTAAAATCGACAGACTGCAGTTCCACTTGCACGATTTGATCCAGCTCCATCCCGGATGTGCGCCGCAAACGGCACTCCAGCGCCAGATCCGGCACAATCAGCGTCGCCCTGCGTTCGTCAAGCGCCACAATGACCGCTTCACCACACCACTTTTCCTGACGCTTCAACCACGCCAGCTTCCAGTGCTGATTGGAGAAACGCTCTGCGCGTCTGATCACAGATGATGCAGCCACCGAGGCGCCAATGCGCTCTGTAACCTCCTCGTGGCTCAACAGTGGCTGCTCACGCAAAAAACTTCTGATTTGCTGATGCGTCAGCAGATCCGGATAGCGTCGCAGGGGACTGGTCACACGCGTATAGGAGTCAAGCCCCAAACCGGAATGCCGCTCAGCTTGTGTCGCCATGCGCGAAGGCTTGAACTTGCGGCGGCAGGCGAAATTGGCGGCCAAACCCTGCGGTTGCAGCTCCTCTTCCGGAGGGGGTTGATTGGCAAATGGAATCGGAATATCGTGCTCGATGGCGAACAGGGATACAGCCTCCCCGGCAGCCAGCATCGCCTCGGCAACCAGCTCCCTGCTGCCGCCGCGCTCCAGAGGACGGATTACGATCTCCTCGTCTTTGATGCGCACACTCACTTCCGGCAGATCCAGCGATATGGCGCCGCCTTCATGACGCCGCTGGCGAAATCTCCCGGTCACTTCCAGCATCTCTGCAAAGCGGCTCTGCAGCTGCTCGTCCGCCTCGGCGTAGCTCAGGCGCGTCACCTCGACAAGGCCTGGCTGGATCTCGATATCCGACAGGCGGCCATCCTCGCCCACCTCGAAACTGACTGACAATACAGGCGTCTGCTGCTGCAAACCAAGCCCCAGTTGATGTGTGACAGCATGCGGAAACATCGGGATCAGCGCTTCCGGAAGATAGAGATTGGCCCCGCGTTCACGCGCAGCCACATCCAGAGCAGAGCCCGGGGGCGCCAGTGCAGCAACATCTGCAATATGCACCCATAAACGATTACCCTGAACCGAGATGGCGTCATCCGGATCGGTGCTGCCTTCATCATCGATGGCAAAAGCAGGCAGATCGGTCAGATCAACCCGCTCCTCATGTTCAACTTGCGGCACCTCGACCTGTGGCTCGTCCAGCGCAGCACCAGCCCGTTGCGGATGCAGGTTGAATTCATGCTCCCAGTAACCGGTTTTCAGCAGCAGTTGATGCGCATGCCGCTCATCTTCAGAGAGCCCCAGCGCTTTCATGATGCGGCTGCCAGTCGCCTCCCCCAGCGCCACTTTTTCGACCTCCTGCAGTTGCTTGCGGTCATCCTCATCCATACGCCCCTGTTTCAGACGTGCAATCATCTCATCCCATGCAGCCTTGCGCTGCGCCTTTTGATCACGCTCCGCCTTGTCAGCGGCTATCTCGTCAGCACTCCTTGCGGTAATGGCATCAACGCTGCCGGTAAAATAGAGGCCCTCCTGCAGCAGTCGCCACGCAGACCAGCAAGTCACCGGAGTATCGTCCCCATAGAGGAGCTCTGCAAAATCAGACAAGTCAACTGACTCGCCCTGAAGCAGCTCCAGCGCATCCTCAAGATCAGGCTTGCCGGCGTCGAGCGCCTCGAGATCAGCAACAGGCCCGGCGTGGATGAACTGGATATCCTTCTCCCTGACACGCTTGCTATTTCTAGTTTTTCCCTTGCCAAACTCAATATCGATCTTGTCACTGATGGCGGTGATGCGTGCAGGACGGCTTTTATACAAAACCAGGTTATTGACTGAAAATCTACCCATCGGGCTCACGTTTTGATACTCGAATGGCGTATCATACTCCCCTTGTTCACCACCCCGTCACCCCATGAGTAAAAAAATCCGCCTCATCGACAAGTTGCTGTTTAAATTCACCGGCATGCTGCGCTGCCGCATCATCCGGGGAAATCAGGGAGAGCCCTATCTGGAACGCTACCACCTGTTCCGTCTGCCCGGAGGAGGCGGCGCCTATATCCACCGTTTTCTCTCCAGCGACCCGGATCGCGGCTTACATGATCACCCCTGGAATCGTGCGCTCGGCATCGTGCTGGCCGGAGGTTACATGGAACAGCGCCTGGTCGACAACAAGATCATTGAGCGCCATCTCGGAGCAGGCCGGATCAACCGCCTCAGCGGCGACGATTTTCACCGCGTCATCCTGCCCCACGAGCATCATGCATGGACTTTTTTCATGCACAGCGCAAAAGTCAGAGATTGGGGATTTTTAACCACCAGCGAAACTGGCGAGCAACGCTATACTGCACATGACAAGATCAATGAGGAGGGTTCCCATCACCGCTGGTGGAAGAGCGCATCCAGGGGAAGAGATGCGGCACGGGAAGTTTTGAATAGCTGACGACACACCAACCGCTAATTATGAGCTACTTTCAAAATACCGTCATTCCGGCATGCTTTTAGCCGGACTAAAGCGCTTGCGCTTTGAACGCCTAAAGGGCGGCCCGAAGGGTGAGCAAAGCGAATAATCCATTTATCTTGAAACTCCGCATGCAACCCTATACCCCACAATTGATCTCTTGATCAACTTTCGCTGTTGCGTCATGCTTCATACAACAACACATCAAAGACGAAAACTTCCATCATGAACAATTGCCAACTCTTCGACCTCTCCGATCTCGGCCTGATACGCGCCAGCGGTGATGAAAGCGAATATTTTCTGCAGGGACAACTCACCAACGACATTACAGAAGTCACATCAGAACGTAGCCAGCTGAGCGGCTACTGCACGCCAAAAGGACGCCTGCTCGCGACGATGAGGGTGATTTCCCATGGTGGAGATTTTCTGCTGCTGATGCCCAGGGAGCGGCTCACACCGGTGCTGCAGCGTCTGAGTATGTTTGTCCTGATGTCAAAAGTGACGCTCAGCGACGCCTCCGACGAACTGCAAACCATCGGGCTCTATGGCGACTGCGCCACAGCACTCCCCACCGGTGATACGCCCACAGTAGCAGATGATAGCGTTGCCGCAGATAATGGCGTCACCATCGTGCGCATCGCCGCCGATGCGCCACGTTTCCTGCTCATAGGTTCTGCCGGGGCAATCACGCAACGCCGGCAGCATCTGACTGAGACAACAACCCCGGCCACTGATCAACAGTGGCGCCTGCTGGATATTCGCGCAGGCCTGCCCTCGGTTTTTGATGCCACTATCGAGGCTTTTGTACCGCAAATGGTCAACATGCACCTGGTGAATGGCGTCAGTTTCAGCAAGGGCTGCTACACAGGTCAGGAAATTGTCGCCCGCATGCACTATCTGGGAAAACTCAAACGCCGCATGTATCACGTCGCTATCGAGGGGGAATGCCCCGCTAGCGGCGCCGAGCTCTACTCGCCGCAGAGTCAATCAGGACAGGGGAGTGGAAAAATCGTCATGAGCGCCACTAGCGAGGAAGGTGTCTGCGAAGCCCTGGCAGTGATCGAAGTGGCAAACGCCGAAACCGGCGAAGTACGCCTCGATGATGAGAACGGAGCCAAACTGGAGATTCTGGAACTCCCCTACTCCTTCGAAAAGAGTGACAAGTAAACCGATAAGTCCCCTCTCCCCGATGGGGAGAGGGTTAGGGTGAGGGGGCAAATCACACCGACGAACGAAACCTCTTCAACTAGGAGACGCCCATAGCCAGCATATATTTCACCTCAGGGATTGACCATTCTGACTGGAATCCTTATTATACCGCTCTCTATTCCTCGATAGCTCAGTTGGTAGAGCAACGGACTGTTAATCCGTTTGTCCCAGGTTCGAGCCCTGGTCGAGGAGCCAAGTAAGTTACTGATTTCACGGAAGAAATCAGGCCGTAAGGTAGCACTGAGACACGCTGAAAAGTGGCAATAGGTACTAAATAGGTACATTGCCGGATTTTTACGTGTTTCAGGAGTTACCGCAATGGCAACCATCACCAAGACCAAAGCCGGTTCTTTCAAAGCGATCATCCGCAAAAATAACCGCGTTATCAAAACCAAAACTTTCAGACTGAAAAAAGACGCCCGCACTTGGTCAAAGCGCATCGAGGAAGACCGCGACGCCATGGCCGCATTCGGTTCTCCCGGCGCATCCATCACATTTAACCAACTGGCCGATGAGTATCTGGACCAGTGGACCGGCAAGGACAATATCACCGGCAAGGTGAAGTTCTGGAAAGCCCGGTTAGGCGATACCACCCTAATCAATATCGACGCCCCAATGATCCGCGACATACTGAACCGCTACGGTGATGGCGAGGCATTGTGTGGTCTGCAGCGTTCAAAGACCGGTCGCCAGCGGTCACCCACTTTAATGTATCGAAATATCAGTAGTGTCAAAACGCTCTTCAATTAAAGATTCAATCTCGTCAGCGATACGATGAGACTCCTCGATCGAGAGTGTCGGATCAACCGAAATGACCAGGTCAATCGCACGGGTTTTCCCTATCCACCGGGAACGAATTCTGGAAGCGCTTTTTACACCATGAACATTGTTTATGGTGTTGCTTAACTCCTCCGGATCAATGGCGTACTCATCCAGGAGTACCGGTACAGCGCATCTAAACAGATTGTACGCCAGATAAAAGACCAGAAAAGAGACGCCAAGGGCACATAGCCGATCAACCCAGACATAACCCATGGCGGATAATTGCCAGCCGCCGATGACAACGCTGGTAATCAGGACATCGGCAAAGGTGTGAGTCGCGTCCGCGCGCAGAATGTCTGAATCCAGCCGATTCGCCCACCTATGCTACCAATTGGTCACCAGGATATTAATGACTAATACACTCAGCATGACAACAAGCTCGATGCCACTGGATGCAACTTCGGTTTCCTCTCTTGTGATTGCATTGAGGGCCAGTTCGAAAGCCAGCACGACGAGTATCGAGGCCAGAATGAATACCTCCACAGCGGTCAATCATGGAATATCGATAACGCCGTGCTTTTGGGCGCAGCTTTCTGCGTCCCAAACAGCACCTTGATACTTACAACTTAAAGCGGAACAACTTTATTTGCACAGGGACCTTTCTGGCCTTGGCCAACTTCAAATTCTACTGCTTGGCCGTCATTAAGAGTTGCGTAATCTCCACCACTTTGAATTTCTGAATGATGAACGAAAAGATCCTTACTACCATCTTCGGGAGTAATAAAACCAAAACCTTTAGCTGCATCGAACCACTTTACTGTACCTTTGCTCATAATATATTCTCAAAATAATTGGTGAAATTTTAAACTTTACACATTCGGATTCACCGTGTCGAATATGGAAGTGAAATTGTTCTACTAAAACACATAACAGTTTATTCTACAGTTTCTCGGTGAACTGAGATAGGCAGTTTCTCTGTTAACGAGATAGGCAGTTCTGCATATCTCAGTCCAGTAATAACCAGATAATATCTATATGCATCTAATAAATCGAGTGATTCTTTTGGTAATCGCCAAATTTGACGTGGTAAAAGGAAGCCAGAGTAGAGTTATTTCTACCGGAATCGTCAATGACCGCTTGAGTATTGACCGGTCATTCAAATCTTTACAGTGATGGCCAGTTACCGAGACTAAATCCGTGTTCCATTGTCAGCTTCTTTCGATGAAGTTATTGCCCCAGTCATGCATAACCAGAAGGACTGGTTCCAGGGTTTTTCCCAGTTTAGTCAGGGAGTACTCAACCTTGGGTGGAACCTGTGGATAGACTTCACGGTGTACAGCGCCGTCACTTTCAAGTTCGCGCAACTGGGATGTCAGCATTCTCTGGGTTACCTGCGGTATCAGACGTCGTAGTTCGCTGAAACGTTTGGTTCCATCCAGCAGGTGGTGAATAATGATCACCTTCCATTTACCACCAATGACTTCCATGGTTGCCTCAACCGGGCAGTTGTAGTGATTCCCCTGCTTTTCTGCTTTTTCTCTCATGCTATTTCAATCCATGGTATACAAAAGGATACTATGTAATAAATATGTGCGTACTTCACTTTTTCGTAGAATAGCACTATTCTTTGGGTAAAAGCCAACTACGGAGAAGATTATGAGCAACACAACCAACCGTCTTACACCAGAGAATGCAGCCTTATTGTTGATAGACCATCAGACTGGAATATCAAACGGGATTACAGACTTGACCCAGCCTGAGTTCAAAAACAACCTGATTGCACTTGCAAAGATTGGCAAGATGTTCGGCTTGCCGTCAGTGATCACAACCAGCGCAGCGAATGGGCCGAACGGTCCTCTGATTGCGGATATCGCCGAGATATTACCGGATGCACCTGTCATTCATAGACCCGGACAGATCAATGCCTGGGAGCACGAGGGATTCGTGGAAACAGTGAAGAGCAGCGGACGTAAAAAACTGATCATGGCCGGTGTTTCAACGGATGTTTGTCTGGCCTTTGCAGCAATCTCTGCGGTTCAGGATGGATTCGATGTCTATGCAGTGCTTGACGCCTCCGGCACATGGAGTCCACTGGTTGCGCAGACCGCAACCCTGAGAATGGTTCAGGCCGGCGTCATTCCAATGACCTGGGTGGCCGTATCAGCAGAACTGCAAAATGACTGGCGAAATCCAACCGGTGGTGAACTCGCAGAGCTATTCAGGCAGCATCTTCCTTTTTACGGAAATATCATGGCCAGCTTTGCATCAGCAAACGCAAACAATTGAGCAGGTGTAGCACTAGGGGAGAGTCAAGCGATGAAAAAACATGAACTTCGTGTCGTCCATAGAGACGATGTTCCGCAGGGTGGTTTCGCCGGTATCGTTGAAAAACAGATGGTGATTAGTCCGAAACTCATGTCTGACGCAGTAAACAGAAAGGATATCAGTCATGGATTGGGGGATTTTATCTATCTTTCAACCGGTCACTTCAAACCCCATGATGGCGCACCTCTGCATCCACACGACAATGTAGATATTGTTACCGTTGTATTGAGCGGGAGCATTGCGCATGCCGGCACTCTCGGTGATGGTACTGTGATCAACGCGTCGGGCGTGCAAGTACAACGCGCGGGAACTGGTATGCAGCACTCGGAAATGAATCCTGGTGACAGCAAGGCCGAATTTGTGCAAATTTGGTTTCTACCGCCAAGGCAAGGATTGATCCCTGACTATCAGAACATCACTCTTGAAGAGGGAGAGTTGACCACACTCCTGGGCGGTGAGTGTGCTGACTGCTTTGATAATAAGATGACATGTAAGGCAGGAGACATTTCGGCGGGCGGCACATTGGATTGTGATCAACAATTTATTGCTCTGATTACAGAAGGAGAGGCCACAGCCAATGGCATCAGAGTATCCAAAGGGGATTTGCTCGAAGGTGATAGATTACACATCGATGCAATATCAAAACTGGGAATGATATTGATCCAGTGAATTTCGTGGCTTGAACATCCATTTCCTAGTTGTCCCGCTATTCAACAGCATCACGTCATCGCGAATTTTGCAGTAAGCCACTTCTGAAAACCAGGAAGCCTGCTGGCTGAAGCCTTTTCTTCGGGAGGGGTATATGGTGATGTCGCAGGACGGTCAAAATGCATCTGTTCACCATCTTTCGGGATGTGTACCCGTGCGCCCAGTCCTTCCGCATCCATCCGCTGATTCAATTCGTCACGGGTCGTCGGGCAGTGATCGATCGCTTCCAGGTGATTCAAAATCACCTCACCACTTGTGCTTTTGATCAGAGTCACCAACTCCTCTACAGAGAAGAGAATATCGCTTCCTGCGCCGATGTTTGCCGCACCGGCGGGTGCGATAATAATGTCCGGATGAAGTCTGTCAACACTGCTCAGAAGATCATCAGTCAGTACAGCGTCCGATGTGATATAGAGGCTCGGTTCATCCGGATGTGCCAGGTAGAAGCCTGAGACCGGCCCCATAAACCACCCCAGCATGCCGCGCCCATGTTGTGCGGGAATAATCTCTATTCTGGCACCGAAGGCTCCATCTCTTACTTCCTGAACATTGGGCAGTTTTTTGCACAGGTTTGGTGTGTCGATACTACTTGCCCACACCGGTATTCCGTGATCCTTGATCCACTTGATAGCTGGAATATCGATATGGTCCGGGTGCTCATGCGTAATGAGCACATCGGTAACATGTGTTAATGACGAGTCGGTCTCTTCTGGCAGCGGCACGAGTGGATTCGCACGGCGGCCACCCCCAAAGAGTTTAAAGCCGGGTATCGCACCGGGGTCGCTGAACATGGGATCAACCAGCAGGCAGTGTTTCCCGAATGTGATGAGTGTAGTGGCGTTTCGCAGGTGTTGGATCTTCATAGCATATCCGGTAATCAGAAGTAGTCCCTCTATTATTTTCCATGGATGCGCTCTACACTAGAGTCAATTACGACATATTCATGGTCAAAACCGACAAATGCAAAGAGAGAGTGTATCAATCGGCATTGTTACCTACCCCGGCTGCATGCAATCAGCTGCACAGGGGCTTGCAGAGATGTTTGCTCTGGCAAACGACATCTCCAGGCAGAACAGAATCAAGACGCATTTTTTAGTAGAACTGTATAGCATCGAAAGCATTCGGCTGAACTTACAGACCGGCAATGAGGAACCAACCTTGCTACAGATCATCATTATCCCGCCGGATATGAAAGGAACTTATTACCCGAACCCTGATCAGCAGCTGCTCAAATGGATCTTGAAACAGCATGCTGCTGGATGCATCATCTGCTCAGTGTGCGCCGGCGCTTTTATCCTTGCCTTGACGGGACTGCTGCGCAACAGGATGGCCACCATACATTGGCTTCTTGAAAAAGAGTTTTCGGAAAAATACCCTGACGTTCAATTGGACACCAACAAATTGCTGATCAATGATGGCGATCTCATTACTACTGGCGGCCCCATGTCATGGATAGATTTGGGATTCGAGCTGGTTGCACAGTTTGGCAACGCAAAGGTCATGCGGCAACTGGGGAAGCTTTTGGTTGTAGATACTGGCTCGCGTGAACAGCGCTATTACAAATTTTTCTCACCAAAGCTTGATCATGGTGACCAGGTGATCCTAAAGGTTCAGCATTCTATTCAGCTGAATTATGGAAAGCCTATGACGGTCAAAGCGCTTTCCGGAGTGGGTTTTCTCACCGAAAGAACCTTTTTGAGGCGTTTTGTCAATGCCACGGGATTCAAGCCAGTACAATATCTACAGCGGGTACGCATTCAAAAAGCGTGTGAACTTTTGGAGGCAAGCAACACACCGGTCAATGACATTTCATCAGAGGTAGGATACAAGGATGTAAATGCTTTTAGAAAGGTCTTTGTCAAAATTATTGGTCTGACACCAAAGGAATTTAAACGCAGATTTGCTGCTCAGAATCACTCATAAATAGCTATCTTTACAACCTGCACTATTGCATTCCTCAATAATGGATTGAATCGACTGCAGCCAATTGCTTAATCAGCGGACTGAGCAGATTTTGAAGGGTGCAGCCGATGGCCGGTCCATACTCATTGCAGACATTAGAGCCTCGCCTGTGAAAGATAGCTCCCACCGCTGCGGCGACTGGACAGAAAACAGCCTGATCCCTCTGACTACCCCCCTGTTTCCGATAGTACCTGAGGGATTTCGCCCATGCAGTGAACACCATTATCTAAATTCTTTGATGAGCATGTGACTTGATGTTTCTTGTTTATGTTATCTTCTTTCAGTGTTGAGATACAATGATTGCTGGAAAGAGAGTAAGGAAATGGCCATGACGCATAAACGTGGTGTTTCCAAATAAAGATTTGCCAGACTGCTGGGTAGATTGAATCCGAGTTAGCTGGCTTGAGAACCGATAACCAAATATCAAATAGCCGATAAATCAAAGAGGTGAATCGAATGAATTTGAATAGAACCATCCACCATGCCGCTGCGTTTACAGTAACGGCGGTGCTTGCTGCCGCGATCATGACACCAATCTCTTTTGCTCAAGAACCTACGCCTGGATACAACATCAAGATCCCGGAATACA
>DAOUQU010000016.1 GCA_030625445.1 Gammaproteobacteria bacterium | reverse complement strand
GACGATAAAAGCAGGTATCTTCGGGATCTGCAGCCAGTTTGATGCGCGCCACTTCCTGCGCGCAGGCGGCGCGTTGATTGATCAGTTGCTGGATCTGCTGATCCAGGGCATCGATCTCGTCGCGTATGTTGTTTAACTGTTCGCTATCACTCATATGCAGTTGACTTGATGTTCGGTGCAATGCGCTGTCGCTTATTGCACCCTACAGTTTTTCTCCACGCTCACTCACACTCAAGACAACGCACCGACAGCACACCCTCAACCGCAACCATCTCTTCGATGGTTTGATCTGAAGGCCTTGCATCCACATCCATGAGCGTCACCGCAATATCATCATGGGACTTGTTGACCATGTCGATGATATTGAGCCCTGCATCCGCCAGCAAGGTAGAGATTTGCCCCACCATATTCGGCACATTGGAGTTGACGACCGCAAGGCGAAAACCCTCACTGCGCGACAGATGGATCTCAGGCATGTTGACCGAATTGATGATATTGCCATTTTTCAGGTAGTCCTTGACCTGCTCAGCCACCATGATGGCGCAGTTATCCTCTGCCTCGACGGTAGATGCTCCCAGATGCGGCAGCGTCAGGCAGCGCGGATGCTGCTTCAGCAGGTTGCTTGGAAAATCACATGCATAGGCATAGAGATGACCGGAGTCCAGCGCTTCAATCACAGCAACATCGTCGATGATGCCGTCTCGTGCAAAATTCAGCAGCACCGAATTTTTCGGCATCAATGCGATACGGTTGGCATTGATCATATTTTTGGTCCCTTCGACCAATGGCACATGAAAGGTGACAAAATCAGATTTAGAGAGCAGATCGTCGACACTCACCGCCTGTTGCACGGCTGAGTCGAGCTGCCAGGCGCTTTTGACGGTAATACTCGGGTCGTATCCGATGACATTCATACCCAGATTGATGGCCACATTGGCGATGCGGATGCCGATGGCGCCCAGTCCGACCACCCCAAGGGTTCTCCCCGGCAGCTCAAAGCCGCCAAAATTCTTTTTTCCAGCCTCGACATCTTTATGAATCTGCTCATCACTCCCTTCAAGAGTGCGCGCAAACTGCCATGCAGGTGCAATATTGCGCGAGGTCATCAGCATCGCCGCGATGACCAGCTCCTTGACCGCGTTGGAGTTGGCCCCGGGCGCATTGAAAACCGGGACGCCGCGTTTTGTCATTGCATCGACTGGAATATTATTCACGCCGGCTCCTGCACGGCCTATCGCCTTGATGGAATCGGCAATCTCCATATCATGCATCTTCGCAGAACGCACCAGGATGGCGTCCGGAGCAGAGCACTCGGATGAGACCTCATACTCTTCACGGGAAAGACGATCGAGGCCGGTGACGGAAATATTGTTGAGCGTCAAGATTTTATACATTAGTTTTTATCCTGGTGGGAATCGTTAAATTCTTTTAACCACAGATGAACACGGATATTTCCCTCGTTCCCATGCTCCCGCGTGGGAATGCATATCCTGGTATGGGTTACCACGCTGGAGCGTGGGAACCAGAATTAACCTGTAGGGTGCAATAAGCGAAGCGCATTGCACCTTCTTCATGCGGCGCAATGCTCTGTCGTTTATTGCGCCCTACGCCTTGACGGACTCAATGACGCACATCGGCTATTCTCTTAATAATCGCCTTTATCTGTGTTTATCTTGTGTCTATCTGTGGTTAAATATTTTGTGGATTTAACCGCGCTTTTTCTCAAATTTTGCCATAAAATCCACCAATTTTTGGACGCCCTCTTCCGGCATCGCATTGTAGATACTGGCGCGCATTCCACCTACGGATCTGTGACCCTTTAGAGTTACCAGTCCTTCGGCTTCGGCCTCTTCGAGGAACAGCGGATCGAGATCCGGATCTGCCAGTGTAAAGGGGACATTCATCCACGAACGGCATTGCGGATCGACCGGATTGGCATAGAAATCGGAGTTGTCGATGGCGTCATACAGCAACATCGCCTTGCGTTCATTGATCTGCGCCATTGCGTCCAAACCACCGAGCTCCTTGAGCCACTGGAACACCAGCCCGGCAAGATACCAGCCATAGGTTGGCGGCGTATTGTACATGGAGCCGTTCTCTGCATGAGTCGCGTATTGAAACATCGTTGGCGTACCGGCCAGTGCATCACCAATCAGGTCGTCACGCACAATCACCAACGTCAGCCCGGCCGGCCCGATATTCTTTTGCGCACCGGCATAAATCAGACCGAATTGCGTAACATCGAGGGAACGGGAGAGAATGGTCGATGACATGTCTGCTATCAGCGGCTTGTCACCGGTTTGCGGGACGTAGGAGAATTCAACACCGCCAATGGTTTCATTTGGGGTGTAGTGCACGTAGGCGGCATCATCCATCAACGTCAGCTGATCCTGAGAGGGAACGCTGGTAAAGTTGTTCATCTCAGTGCTGGCTGCGACATTCACATCACAGTAGCGCCCCGCCTCTGCAATCGCTTTTTTGGACCAGGCGCCGGTATTGATATAGTCGGCAACTCCGCTTCCCTGCAACAAATTCATTGGAATCATGGAAAACTGGGATGAGGCGCCGCCCTGCAGGAACAGCACCTTGTAGTTCTTGGGAATCCCCATCAACTCACGCAGATCCGCCTCGGCTTGCGCGGCGATGGACATATAAGATTTGCCGCGATGGCTCATCTCCATCACCGACATTCCTGTACCCCGCCACTCAAGCATCTCCTGTTGTGCAATCTGCAGAACCGCTTGCGGCAACGCTGCCGGACCTGCACTGAAATTATAAACCCTTGTCATCTATCATCTACTCCGTTGAATCATTCTCTATAGTAATATCTTCGGTGCTCTCTTCAGAACCCTGTGTGGATGCATCATCACCACTCTCCTCTTCCGCTTCGTCATCCCCCTCTTCGTCGAGAGAGACGATGCGTTCTATGCCGATGAGGTGTTCTTTCTTGCTCAGGTTGATGAGTTTCACACCCTGGGTGCTGCGGCTCGTGACCGAGATACCCGCAACCTGGGTGCGCACCAGCGTACCACCATCGGTAATCAACATAATTTCATCGCCATCATCGACCAGTACGGCGCCAATCTGTGCGCCATTGCGCTCGGATGTCTTGATGGA
This sequence comes from Gammaproteobacteria bacterium, assembly GCA_030625445.1. Classification (GTDB taxonomy): domain Bacteria; phylum Pseudomonadota; class Gammaproteobacteria; order Chromatiales; family Chromatiaceae; genus Sva-25. The sequence goes on along the minus strand of DAOUQU010000016.1, from coordinate 9,647 downwards.
GATGACCCCCATGCCGCCGCGTCCCCTGATCGGGTAGTTCTCAATGGTGGTGCACTTGCCATAACCATTTTCGACGGCGGTCAACACCTTGGCATCGTCGCGTGCAATGATCAGCGAGATCACCTCATGCTTTCCGGAAAGCCTGATGCCGCGCACACCAGTCGCCGTACGTCCCATAGATCGCACATTGGACTCATTGAAGCGGATCGCCTTTCCCTCGGAGCTGAACAGCATCACATCCTGTGAGCCATCGGTGATATCGACGCCAATGAGGCGGTCATCGTCACGCAGTCCAAGTGCGATGATACCGCTCTTCAATGGACGCGAGAACGCCGTCAACGGCGTCTTTTTTACGGTGCCGGAACTGGTCGCCATGAAGACGAACTTGTCATCCGCATAGTCGCGTATCGGCAGCACCGCTGTGATGCGTTCCCCCTCTTCAAGCGGCAGCAGGTTGTTCATCGGCCGTCCACGTGCGGCTCTGCCGGCCTGCGGCAGCTGGTACACCTTGAGCCAGTAGACCTTGCCGCGACTGGAGAAACACAGAATGGTGTCATGCGTATTGGCGACAAACAGCTTGTCGACGAAATCTTCACCCTTGTTTTTGGTCGCTGTTTTGCCTTTGCCACCACGCCGCTGTGCGCGGTAGGCATCGAGCGGCTGCGACTTTGCATAACCCAGGTGGGAGAAGGTCACCACCATATCCTCTTGCGTGATCAGATCTTCGGTGGTCAAATCAAGCTGGTTTGCAATGATTTGCGTACGCCTCTCGTCGCCGAACTGCTCGTTGATCAACTGCAACTCTTCTCGAATGACATCCATGAGGTGATCCGCGCTGGAGAGAATATCCAGCAGCTCGCCAATGAGCTCCAAAATCTCCTCAAACTCGTTGAGAATTTTCTCCTGCTCCAAGCCGGTGAGCTTCTGCAGACGCAGATCCAGAATCGCCTGGGCCTGCTTTTCGGTAAGGCGGTAGCCCTGTTCGCTCAGGCCAAACCCTTCGGCAAGATCCTCCGGTTTGGTTGCATCGGCGCCACTGCGCTGCAACATCGCTTCGAGTGGTCCCGACGTCCAGTATCTCTCCATCAACCCGCTTCTGGCCTCGGCAGGATTCGCAGCCTTCTTGATGAGCGCGATAATCTCATCGATATTGGCCAGTGCGACGGCGAGTCCTTCGAGGATATGCGCACGATCCCTGGCCTTGCGCAGTTCAAACAGGGTGCGCCGGGTAACCACCTCGCGGCGGTGACGCAGAAACAGCTCGAGTATCTGTTTCAGGTTCAACAGACGCGGCTGGCCATTCACCAGGGCAACCATGTTGATGCCGAATACGTTCTGCATCTGGGTCTGCTTGTAGAGGTTGTTCAGCACCACTTCGTAGACTTCGCCTCGTCTGAGCTCGATCACCATGCGCATGCCATCCTTGTCGGATTCGTCACGCAAACCGGTGATACCTTCGAGTTTTTTTTCCTTGACCAGTTCAGCGATTTTTTCCAGCAGCCGCGCCTTGTTGACCTGGTACGGCAACTCCGTGACGATGATACGCAGGCGTCCGTGATCAAACTCCTCACTCTCTGCACGTGCGCGCAGGTAGATGCGGCCTCGCCCCGTACGATAGGCTTCGTCAATTCCACGAGCGCCGTTGATGATTCCCTGGGTCGGAAAATCGGGGCCCGGAAGATATTCCATGAGTTCCCTGTAGCCGAGGTCAGGATTTTCGATCAGCGCGAGACAGGCGTTGATAGTCTCACTCAGGTTATGCGGCGGGACATTGGTCGCCATGCCGACAGCAATGCCGGATGACCCGTTGACCAGCAGATTCGGAACTCTTGTTGGCAACACCGAAGGTTCATGCTCCGAACCATCGTAATTCGCCACAAAATCAACCGTCTCCTTTTCAAGGTCCTGAAGCAGAGAGTGGGCGATTTTTGACATGCGAATTTCGGTATAGCGCATGGCGGCCGGAGAGTCGCCATCGACAGAGCCGAAGTTACCCTGGCCGTCCACGAGCATGTAGCGCAACGAGAAGGGTTGCGCCATGCGCACGATGGTGTCATAGACCGCAGTATCGCCATGCGGATGATATTTACCGATGACATCACCAACGATACGGGCTGACTTCTTGTAGGATTTGTTCCAGTCATTGCGCAGTTCATGCATCGCAAAGAGAACGCGGCGGTGAACCGGCTTCAAGCCATCCCGGACATCAGGCAGGGCGCGCCCGACAATGACGCTCATTGCATAATCCAGATAGGATTGCTTCATCTCGTCTTCGAGATTGATCGGGAGAACTTCCTTGGCGAATTCAGTCATGGCGGGGTGTTTTCAAAGGTGGTTTTGACGCCCTAGTCTTCAAGGGTGATGTGATTGTTCAACAAGTCATGAATTCTACCATAAAATCAACCTTTACAGCGTGGTTTGAGACAAAAAAGCAGGGGAAATTTGCTCGAAAGAAAAACGCGCAGAGATGAATTTTGAATCAGGAGAGGCGCGCCACACAATGTGCCATTGCAACCTTCACATCCTGACCATTTGCACAAAAAAAACCCCGCTCAAAGAACGGGGCTTCAAAGAGGTTTCGCCCTCATAAAAAAGTGTGGGTATCAATCAGCCGTAGCGATTTTTTTTCCCCCAGGTGCGCACTTTACCGACATCCATATGAACGAAGCTGGAACCGTAATAACCAACGCCGCCTCCCCTCTGTGAAGTCGCTGCATTAAAGAGATTGGAGTTGCCAACACCCGGTAATTTGATATCGATCGCCTTGCCCGTCATGTGCAGACTGTTCTTGGCAACGCGGGATCCCCTTCTGCGCAGCATGCGATTGGTTTTGGGAGAACGGTATCCCGAGAGAATCTGAAAACACTTTGCCGAGTTGCAAATGGTTTTTTGATTGACGTTGTACAACAGATCGATGAGCCTGGTGTCAATGGAGCAGACTTCGTTGTCTCGATGATCCCGCAGAATTAAATCAATCTCTGCAAGCGCCTCGGGCTGATAGCGGCCGTCGATCCAGTAATCGACCCTGGTTGTCTCACCCGTGTGGACATTTGTCAGGGAAAGCGCGCGTACACCGCGTGCTTTTTTTCTTGATGTTGCGTAAACCGCAGGCAGCGCAGTTGCGGCAACCACTGCGGCCGTTCCGATCAAAAATCCTCTACGCTTAAGGAGTGTGGTTTGGCTTTTCTGTTGGTTACTCATAGACTTACTACATATTTGTCAAGAAGTGCATAACACCTTAGCAGGCAGAGTCATGAAAAGCAAGGGTATTTCAATATAATTTTTCAATGGGGGGGAGGCTCTGCAATATTGAAAATCCAATCAAGACATGAAGAAAAAATGTCACTTTTCACGAAATCCGTATGATGTTTCGGTTTTGAGTCTGTGCAGGCCTAATCACTCAGTACTCATCACTCAGTCTTCACCCCTCAGTCCTCGGTACTCACCCGCGCTTGGTGGTTTTCGCCTGAACCAGACGCCGGTCACGACGGTAGATATCGTCATAAAAATAGACCTGGTTGTCATCAGCCCATGCTGTCATGTAGAGAAGGTAGACCGGCAGACTCTGTTTCAGATTGATATGCCTGTTTTTGCCTGAATCTGCAACCAGGGTGCTGAACTCATCAGGACTCTTGTCACCCAGCAGAACGGACCCCAACTCCGCGGGCTTCTCAATTCTGACGCAGCCATGACTGTGAGCCCGGAAATCCTTCTTGAACAACCTCCTGCTCTGGGTATCATGCAGATAGACGCCATGCTTGTTTGGGAAAATGAATTTCACCGTCCCCAGCGCCCCCCCGGCGCCCCTGGACTCCACCACACGGTAAGGAGCGCGATTACTCCTGCTGTATTGCCCCCAGTTGATGCTATAGGGATCGACGACATTGCCGTCCCGATCCATCACCTTGTAGCCTTTTTTCTTGAAATATCCGGGATTGCGGCTCGCCTTGGGCGCCATCTCTGCAGAGACAATGGAACTTGGGACATTCCAATTCGGATTCAGCACCATATACTTCATGTGCGTTGAGAAAGTTGGTGTTTGATGACTCGCTCTGGTTTTGCCGACGACCGTCCGCATGGTAAGTCTGTCTTCGCCATTCTCCCTGTACCAGAGGCGGTAAGCCGGCACGTTGACAACGATATAACGCCGCCCCAGATTTTCGGGCAGCCAACGCCAGCGCTCCATGGATGCAATAATCTGGCGAATTCGGTTTTTTACCGGAACCGCCAGCGCCTGACGCGTACGCGCACCGATCACGCCATCATCGTTCAACCCATGGCGGCGTTGAAATCCCTCGACTGCAAGTTTCAAATCTTCATCATAGCGAGAGGGCTGTTCCACATCGAGATCAGCGCCGTCGGTTACCGCCAGACGCGTGCGCAGCGTCATGATTTCGCTACCGCTCATTCCCGGCTTCAAACCTCCCCCCTCGGCCGGAAATGAAGGCCAACCACCGGAATCTGCAATAGCGGTGTAATCACGCAACACACGACGCAAATTTTTATAGTAGGAGTGACGGGGCGACGCCTGTTCCATGAAGCGTGGAACAGCTTGTTCAGTAACTGCAAACACCATGCCAGTCGCAACATCAACCCTGGCGCTGCGATCCATCTTCCAGCGTGGATCGACATCACGGGGGCGATACTGGCCATCGCGCAGATGCGAAACATAGTGCAGCACATTGTCGGTCAACAGCAGATCAAACAGCGTCAGATCTCCATTTTGCTGCGCCTGATAGATCTCCTCGATATGATATTCGTAAGGATTCAAACCATGCGAATCCGCCTCGGAGAGGATTTGGATTGCCGCACCGGCATCCCTGCTGATGCGCCCACCGCGATGCCAGACCGGTTCGCCTCCGTTGGCTTCATACAGCTGTTGAAGCCATGCTTCCTTCGATGCAGCGCGATAATGCTCCAGAGCAGCAGCAATCGTCTCATCGTACATCGGCTCATTGCCCAGTAGAGAGACAGGCGCATAGAGGGGTTCGGAAGCATCCGGAAAACGATATGGCTTGGGCGCATTATCTGCTATTTTAGGTCGGGAGCGCCTTGGGGATTTTTGCTTAACAACTGGAGCAGCAACAGGTTTCGCCACGACCTTCTTTGGCTGCGGCTTTGGCTTTGGCTTTGACCTGGTGACAAAAATATCACCATATTCACTATCCGCCCAACCCGCCAGCAGCGGTGAAGCAGTGAATAGCGCGCAGCAAAGCACGGAGACCAATGCCGCTGTCAAATGCCGGCGGCGGCCATAAACAACATCGTGATATTTACGACGCATACAAAAACTCCGGGGGTTCCAAATCTATACGATTGTGTTTGTTACAGGGTTACAGCAGGTTCTCACGCCTCGGCGCTCAGTACTACCCCCTATCAACCTCGCTTGGGGGTTGTTGCCTGAACCAGGCGCCGGTCACGGCGGTAGAGATCTTCATAGAAGTAGACCTCGTTTGCATCAGCCCATGCCGTCATGTAGAACGTATAAACAGATATACCCTCCTGCACCTGGATACGCCGATCATCTTCAGACTCTTCCACCAGGGAATTGAAAAAATTCGTATTGTTCTTGCCTAATAGCGCCGCTCCCAGCTCCCGTGGTTTTTCGACTCTGACGCAGCCATGGCTGTAGGCCCGAAACTCCTCTTTGAACAGCTGTTTGCTCGAGGTGTCATGCAGTGCGACGCCATACTGATTCGGAAAAATGAATTTCACCACACCCAGGGAACCATCGGCGCCCCTCGCCTGCACCACCTTGTAGGGAGCAGGATTACTCTTGCTGTATTGCCCCCAGTTCACGCCTGAAGGGTCAATCTCATTGCCGGCCTCATCCATCACCTTGTAACCATTATCCTGGAAAAACTTCGGCCAACGGTGTGCCTTGGGAGCCATCTCTTCGGAGACAATGGTGTTCGGTACATTCCAGTTTGGATTAAGCACCATGTAATCCAGATCGTTTGTAAATGTTGGCGTCTGCCAATCCTGCTTGGCCTTGCCGACAATGACCCGCATGCTCAATTTGCTGGATCCGTTCTTCCAGTAATAGAGGCGAAACGCCGGTATATTTACGATGATAGCCTGTTTGCCAAGATTCTCCGGCATCCAGCGCCAGCGCTCCATGGATGCTGCAATTTGGCGAATTCTTTTTTTAACCGGAACTGCGAGCGCCTGCCGCGTACGTCCGCCGATCACGCCGTCATCGTTCAACCCGTGACGCCGCTGGAATCTCGAGACCGCAAGTTTCAGGTTGTTGTCATACACAGATGGTCGCGGCGCATAGATGTCGGCGCCATCAGTGGCCGCCAGGCGGGCGCGCAATGCCTTCACCGCGCTTCCGCTGGAACCCGGTTTCAAGCCGCCCCCCCTGAGAGGAAACGAGGGCCAGCCTCCGGAATTCGCAATATTCAGGTAGTCATAGAGGTGCCGGGAGAGGCTGCGGTAGACGGCATGCCGCGGTTCTACCCGCTTCATGAGACGAGAGACCCTCTTTGACTTGAGCGCCTTCACCATGCTTTCCACCAGGTCAGCTCTTGCGCCGACACTGATCAACCACATTGGATCAACATCCTGGGGATTATACTGACCGTCCCGCAGATGGGAGATATAGCGCAATGTATTATCCGTCATCAGCAGGTCAAAAAGCGTCATATCCCCCTTCTGCTGTGCTTGTCGTATCTCGTCGACATGATACTCGGCCGGATTCAGCCCCTGGGCGCCTGCGTCGGAGAGGATTTGAATCGCTTCATTGGCGTCCCTGGTGACCTTTCCCTTGCGCGACCACGTCATTTTATTGCGATTTCCCTTGTAGACGAGCTTTAGCTTCTCCTTGTTCGAAGCAGAACGATAACGGCCAAGAGCACTCTTGATCGACTCATTTTGCATTGAGCCGTTGCCCAGCGGAGAGACTCGCGGATAGGGGGATATAGCGGAAGATGTACCGGGAGACGTTCTGATGCCCTGACGCCGCTTTGATGTGGATTGGGCACCTGGTATTGGAGTATCAACAGCGCGTGCAGAGTGCTGCCGAACGGGGACAGCAACCGCTGCCACCACCGGGGTCGCCACAGATCGCTCTGCTATTATTAGCTGTGATCCGTGTTCGGATGCAAAGATGTCGCCATACTCTGAATCTCCCCAACTCGCCTGAAGCGATGAAGCGCTGAACGCTGCACAACAGAGCGCAACAGACAATGCTGTTGTTAAATGCCGGAGACGACCATAAACAACATCGTGATGATTACGACGCATAAAAAAACCCCGAGTTTCCCAACTCTATACAACACTAATTATTTCAAGAGTATAACAAATCCAATGATGCATGGAAAACACAGGAGTGATTAGCGCGTCCTCAGTCCTCAGTCCTCAGTCCTCGGCCCTTGCCTCTTTGTCCAATGGCAAGGATTACCATTGCAAGTACAGCAGATGCAGCAAAGATCAGAAATGTGGTTGTAGCGCCGCTTGAATCCCATAGATAACCACTGCTGAGACTGCCGAGAGTACCCCCGACACCAAAACTGACACTGCTGTAGAGCGCCTGCCCCCTGCCCTGCAGATGCTGCGGAAAATTGTGATGCACAAAATCGATGGCTGCAGCATGAAAAGCGCCGAAGGTGGCGGCATGCAGCAGCTGGGAAAAGATCAGCACCAGCAGATAATCACTAAACAGGGCAACCAGACTCCAGCGCAGCGCAGCCAGAAACAGGCACCATAGCAGCAGGGTCTTTGAACTGAAAGCCAGCAGCAGTTTGTGCATGATAAATATATAGAGAGCGACCTCTGCTGCAACCCCAAGCGCCCACAACTGACCAATCACCCCCTTGGAATACCCCTCGCCCTCCAGATAGATCGAAAAGAATGTGTAGTAGGCGCCATGACTGAACTGCATCAGCAGGCAGATCGCAAAAAACGACAGCACAGCCGGTTGCAGCAGGATTGTGGACAACGAAGCTGCAGAGTGATGCTCATCCTGCCGTGGCTGTTCGGGAATCACCAGTGTCGACAGCCAGATTCCGGCATAGAGCAGCGCAAGCACAGGCAGGATGATCGTTACTCCCCAGCGATCCACCATAAACCCCAGGACCACCACCATCAGCATAAAGCCAACCGATCCCCACACCCGTATACGGCTGTAGAGAGGCGTGTTGCTTCCGAGAAAGCGCAGTGTGGTCACTTCGATCTGCGGCAGCACCGCATTCCAGAAAAAGCTGAACAGCGCCATGGCGAGTGCAAGCCCTGCGTAGTCGGTAAGCCAGAAGACCAGAAGAAAGGTGCAAAAAGAGAGAAAGGCGCCGCTGCGCACCAGCCTCATGCGCTGCCCGAGGGAGTCGCCAAGCCAACCCCACAGGTAGGGGGCAACGATTTTGGTCGCCATCGGGATCGCCATCAGCTCGCCGATCTGCAGCGCAGAGAAGCCGAGTGACTTGAGATAGAGTGCCCAGAATGGAACCAGCGCACCGAGTGCTGCGAAGTAGAAAAAATAGAATGAAGAGAGACGCCAGTATGGCATCCGGCTGAAAGGCATTAACCCTCTGCCGGAATGACAGGCACGGGAGGGATCACCTCTGCATTTTGTGCGCGGTGACGCAGCAAGTGGTCGATCAGGGTGATCGCCAGCATCGCCTCAACGATGGGCGTAGCGCGAATGCCGACACAGGGGTCGTGCCGTCCCTTGGTCACCACATCGACAGCCTCGGCTTTGACATTCACCGTTTTGCCACCGAGACGAATACTCGAAGTCGGCTTGAAGGCAACTTTTGCAATGATACTCTGCCCGGTCGAGATACCACCAAGAATGCCGCCGGCATTGTTGGAGAGAAACCCCTGCGGCGTCATCTCGTCGCGGTGCTCTGTTCCCTTCTGCTCGACCGATTCAAAACCGGCACCGATCTCCACCCCTTTGGCCGCATTGATGCTCATCAGGGAGTGGGCGATCTCCGCATCCAGGCGATCGAATATCGGCTCTCCGAGCCCTGGAGGGATGCCCTCAGCCACCACCGTAATCTCTGCGCCAACCGAGTTGCCCTCTTTTCTGAGCCGGTCCATATAAGCCTCGAGCTCAGGAATTTTTGCTTCGTCGGGGAAGAAGAATGGATTTTTTGAAACCTGATCCCATTCGAAGCGATCCGGTCTCAACGGGCCAAGCCGCGACAGATAGCCACGCACCTCGACACCCAGAGACTCCTTGAGATATTTTTTTGCAACTGCGCCGGCGGCAACGCGCATGGCCGTCTCACGCGCAGAAGAACGCCCGCCGCCGCGATGATCACGAATGCCATATTTTTGCAGGTAAGTGTAGTCGGCATGCCCGGGGCGAAAACGATCGACGATCTCCGAGTAGTCCCTGGAGCGCTGATCCTGGTTATGGATGATCAGTCCGATGGGAGTACCGGTGGTCTTGCCCTCGAAGACGCCGGAGAGAATCTGCACCTGGTCCGGTTCACGCCGCTGGGTCGTGTGGCGGCTGGTGCCGGGACGGCGACGATCGAGATCCGGCTGAATATCCGCCTCGGACAACTCCATGCCGGGCGGACAGCCATCGATGATACAGCCGATCGCAACCCCATGGCTCTCGCCAAAAGAGGTCACACAAAAGAGTTTTCCGATGCTATTTCCAGACATAATAATGTGATTATTGGTTAAGTTTTCAG
>DAOUQU010000071.1 GCA_030625445.1 Gammaproteobacteria bacterium | reverse complement strand
AGCACCATGAAGATGATATGCGGCGGACTCACATACTGGGGAAACCAGATCATCGCTATCGACCAGCCCAGCGCGGCAAAATTAAAAATAAGGTTAAAACCATCGGCAAACCACGGCAGCCAACCGGCAATAAAATGGTAACGCTGACCTCTGCTGAGGTGGGTTTTTTCCATCCCAAGCAACTCGACCAGATGCTTGCGCATGATAAGCACAGCTCCGTAGGCCCAGCGGAATCGCTGTTTTTTAAAATCGATAAAGGTATCCGGCATCAACCCCTTGCCAAAACTCTGTGGAACATAGGTTGCCGTATATCCATGTTCGAAGATGCGCAGACCAAGCTCTGCATCCTCTGTAATGCACCACTCCGGCCAGCCGCCGGCCTCTTCCAGTACTGACTTGCGCACCAGTGTCATGGTGCCATGCTGGATGATGGCGTTACGTTCATTGCGCGTGATCATGCCAATGTGGAAAAAGCCCCGGTACTCTGCCAGACACATCGCCTTGAAGGCATTCTCATTCCCATCCCTGTAGTCCTGGGGAGCCTGCACAATGGCTATTTCGGGGGTCGTGAAGCGGGGTACTAAAGTTCGCAGCCAATCACGATTGACCTGGTAGTCGCTGTCGATCACCGCAACAACCTCCGCCTCGGATGCGGTTTTTTGCAGTACAAAGTTAAGAGCGCCCGCCTTAAAACCGGCTATCGGATCCACATGGAAAAAGCGAAATCGTTCACCCAACTGTTCGCAATGAGCCTGCACCGGCTGCCACACAGCAGGATCTTTGGTGTTGTTGTCGATCACCAGAACCTCAAAATTCGGGTAATCGAGCGCTGCCAGCGCGTCCAGCGTCTGCTTCAACATTTGCGGCGGCTCATCATAGGCCGGCACATGAATCGAAACCATCGGCAACTCCGCATCTGTCACCACATCTGTGTGTGCTTCGCGGCGTGATTCCCCAAGCCACAGAGCCTCCGCCCACTCATGCGCCTCGGCCAACAGCACCACAATCACTCCCAGCGCAAACAGGAACAACACCACCCCCACCGCCAGGGTCGCGGGCGTCATATACTGTTGGGAGAATTGATAGACCATCCACACTGCAAAAGTGGTGATGGCAAAAGTGACAAGCGCCAGAAAACCACGGCCGCGGGATCCCAGGCCGCTACTATCTCGGAACAGCAGGGCGAGCAGTAGAATTGCAATGCCGATGGCAATGGCTGACAGTCCACGCCATTGGGGAATCATCACCACCGGTTGTACGAAATCGAACTTGGGGTCCCTTTCGGTATTGTAGACACCCCAATGCGTCCCCGCCTCCCCCTCCAGCTCCCGCTTCCACAGCTGATCGAAGGCCTCCATAATATAGTAGGTATATCCTTCCCTCTCGGCAGCGTCGAGGAAGCGGCGCAGAAATATTGCCTGGTTTGCCTGGCTGGCCACGGCGCCCTGCCGGGTGCGGCCATTGCTCGGCCAACCCACCTCTGCAATCACAATCTCTTTGGTGGGGTAAGCCTTCTGTAACTCTTTATAGCGCATGTTCACATAATCAACGGCGCTGTCGACCGGAATCCCCTCCCAGTACGGCAGCAGATGCACTGCGATGAAATCGACATTCGCTGCCAGTTCGGGGTGTTCAAGCCAGATATGCCAGGGCTCGGCCAGACTGACAGGAGCCCACACGACCTCTTTCACCTGCTTTATATAGGCGATCATCTGTTCGACAGAGCGTTCACCACGCAGCAGCGCCTCATTGCCGACAATCACGCGCACCACAGCGCGGTGACTCTCCCGGTAGACACGCAGCAGCTTCTCGATCTCCACGGCATTGGCGGCTTCGTCATCACTGATCCAGGCTCCGAGAGCGACATTCAGATCATAGACACCGGCCAGTCTGGGGATCTCCGCCAGGGTAGATGCCACGGAGTAGGTTCGAATAGCATGAACATCACCAGACAACAGGGCGAGGTCCTCGTTAATCTCTTCGATTTTGGGATAGGTATTCGTGGATGGTCCATGCTCACCCCGGCCTGGAGAGAAACAGAAGCCATCGACTTCGGAAGGCAAGGGTGGTTCGATATCAGGCTGGTTGACCAGCGCCCACAGCAGGACCGTGAGTCCGCCCATGAGGAAGGTGATGATAAGACTGGAACGATTCACAAGATGGTGTGTCTGTTATTTCAAAATACCGGTTTCTGCCTGGCGATTCATCGTGAAGCCCTGCCACGCAATACATCCTTCACTTCCATACGCCCCGGATAGAAAGCGCGCTTGAGCACCGGAATCGCATTTTCAGGCCTTGCATCGCCACACATGAAGATATCAAAAGCAGCATAATCACGTTCCGGCCAGGTATGCACACTGATATGAGACTCCGCCAGGACAGCAACACCGGAAACACCACCGCTGGAGGAGAAATGATGCAGATGAAGATGCAACAGGGTGGCTCCGCAAGCTTCCACGCACTGACGCATAGCTTTTTCGATGCGTTTTATATCATCAAGATACCTGGCTTCCCATAAATCCAGCAACAGGTGGATGCCTGCGTACTCGATGTCATCACGCAGGATAAAGTGATCGTTCGGAACCTCAATCTCAGCCTCTGCTGGTGCGAGAATCTGCATCATCAACCCGTCGATCAAGCTTCCAGCTGCTGGCTTGGCCAGGCTGTCAATACTGCCTTGACCAGAGTGCCGAGTGGTATGGCAAAAAAGACGCCCCAGAAGCCCCACAACCCGCCAAAAACCAGGATTGAAACGATGATTGCCACCGGATGCAGATTGACAACTTCCGAGAACAGCAGTGGAACCAGTACATTGCCATCGATCACCTGGATAACGAAATAGGCGGCAGCCAGCCCTCCAAAGGCGCCGCTCCATCCCCACTGGAACCAGGCGACGAGCAGCACGGGCAGCGTAACGACTGCGGCGCCAATGTAGGGAATGATAACAGAGAGACCGACCAGTACGCCCAGCAACAATGCATAGTTCAGACCGAACAGCGTGAAGGTAACGTAGCTCACCGAGCCGACAATCAGAACTTCCCAGAATTTCCCGCGTACATAGTTGGCAATCTGCATATCCACATCGATCCAGACCTGATCTGCAATGCCACGGTCTTTGGGGAAAAAACGCAGAAACCATTGCACAATCAAAGCCTTGTCTTTCATAAAAAAGAACACCAGCAGCGGCACCAGGATGAGATAGACAAGCAGTGTGATAATCCCGACAACAGATGACGCCGAGGTGGAGAGAATCTTCTGGCCAGCCAATGCCACCTCACTTTTCATCACAGTGATCAGTCTTGTGATCTGCTCTGCAGTGACAAGATCAGGGTAGAGTTCAGGAAGCCTCATGAGGCTCTTTTGTCCGCTTGAGATCATATAGGGAAGTTGCTGGACCAGTTCGGTCAACTGGCTGGATGCCAATGGCAGGACGCCAAAAATGATCAATGCGACGAACAGCATAAATGCAAAAAAGACAACGATAACCGCCAGCAGCCTCGGCAGGTGATAGTGCTCAAGAATGCTCACAACGCCTTCAAGCAGATAGGCGATAACCAGGCTTGCAAGCACCGGCGCCAGCATATCCCCGAAAAACAGGATGACTGTAAACCCGGCAACCAATGCCAGTGTCAGCGCTATAACCCGTGGGTCAGAGAAGGTGCGGCGAAACCAGTCCGCGACGAGATTCATTCCTTAATCCTGTTCCAGTTGTTTCCTGTAGGCATCATAACGCGTGGTAAACAACTCCTCAAGATCATCAATCACTTCAGTGGCCGCCCTCCCCTTCAAAACATGGGAAGACATCAGGTCTGATGTTTCATGCAGCAGCGTCTCTTTTTCCAGCATGGGATAACAGCTGGATAAACGGCGAATTGCAGCCACCACGCTCTCCTGCTGCGGTCGCTCAATGTTTCCGGGTAGTTGCAACTGCTGAGACTGAGACTCTTTTTTCAAGCTGGATCGCTGCTTCAAGAATTCGGCAAACGCCATCAGCGTCTGCTGATCTTCACTGCAGAGACTTTGATAGAGAGCAGACAGTCTGTTGTTTTTTCCTCCTCCACCCATGGGCATCGAAGGAAACATCAACCGCTCTTTTCTGACCCTGAGGATTCGCAGTAGTCGCGTGCAAATTCCAGCAGTGTCTCCATCAAACGTAAACGAAATTTCTGCTTCTGGTGCACAAATGAGAAAGGACGATCCGGCTGGGAGTCAAAAGGTATGCACACCAGAGTTCCCAACTGCAACTCCTTCTGAATCGTTGCTCTGGAAACCACGGAAACCCCCATGTCTGCTTCAACCGCCCCTTTGACGGCTTCAGGACTTCCCAGCTCCATCGATATATTGATGCAGGAGTCACAATCATCCATCATGCTCATCACTGCTTCACGAGTTCCGGAGCCCTCTTCACGGCAGATAAAGGGATATTTTGCAAGATCCTTGAAGGAGATGACTTTTTTCTCGGCAAGTGGGTTGCCAGGTGCGGCAATTGCGACCAGCTGGTCCTTACGGCACTCTTCGACCACCAGGTTTTTATTGGTGACAGGCGCCTCGATGACTCCAAGATCGATGGTGTTGTTCTCCACCATGCGCACGATCCCCTCTGAGTTGGAGACCTTGAGATGAATATTGACCTCCGGATACTCCGCCTTGAAATCACCCAACAGCGGCGGCAACATATATTCTGCGATGGTTGTACTGGCTCCGATGGTAAGCGTACCGCTGGTCTCACCGGTCATCTCCCGTACAGCATTCTCCATCTGCCCGTAGAGCTCAAAAATCTTGTCTGCGTAACCATAGACACGCGTGCCTGCTTCAGTAAGACTGATACGGTTATGCGTACGATCAAAAAGACGCGTGTTGAAATACTCTTCCAACTGGCGTACCTGAAAGGTGACTGCGGGTTGCGTCATGTGCAGGGTTTCGGCCGCTTTGGTAAAACTCAACAAGCGGGCGACCATGTGGAATACCTGTAATCTGCGATCAGCCATGAATGAATGCCGGTGTGCTGTCAATAAGTTGTATTTATACCATAATTCACCCTTAAATAATATTTATAGAGGCAATATAATTGATTTAGAACAACTTGATCGTAATTGGTCGAAATTTTGGCATGTTGAACGCCCTTCCAGGCTATCCTTCATCACTCTCCAGATCGATAGAGTGACGCCAGCGCTGCTCTTTTTTCTCAAACAGCCGCCTGCTTTCAAGCGGCCCCCAACTGCCGGCGGGATACTCGGGGATCGTTTCATCACTACGCTGCCACTCCCTGATAACCGGATCAACCACCCGCCACGCATATTCAACCTCGTCATAGCGCAGAAACAGCGCCCGGTCACCATCCATGACATCCAGCAGCAACTCCTCGTAGGCATCAATCCTCTCCTGAAGCGCCCCACGCAGACTGGCGTCAAGACTGGTCTGGCGGATATTCATGTCCAATCCGGACTCCTTGACGGTCATCTCGATGCGCAGACACTCGCACGGCTGTATACCCAGCATGATCCAGTTCTGTTTCATCGGCCCGGCTACCAGGTCACGAAAGAGCTGCTGGGGCGGGTGACGGAAGCAGATCGAGATCATCGATTGGCGTTCAGCCATACGTTTGCCTGTGCGCAGATAGAAAGGCACACCCCGCCAGCGCCAATTGTCAATATAGAGTTTCAGCGCAGCATAGGTCTCGGTAGAGCTGTCTGCCGGCACATTCTCTTCATCGAGATAGGCAACAACCTCTTTGCCATCGATCATACCTTGTGTATAACGGGCGCGAAAAGCGTGGGCGCCAACCATCTCATCACTGATGGGACGCACAGATTTCAGAACCTTGACCTTTTCATCACGCAGGGACTCCGCCTCCATCGTGGCAGGAGGCTCCATTGCAACCAGCGTCAGTAACTGCAGCAGGTGGCTCTGAATCATGTCGCGCATGGCGCCGCTGTCGTCATAATAGGCGGCGCGGCTGCCAACACCCATGCGTTCGGAGTGTGTAATCTGTACATGCTCGATGTAGTTGCGGTTCCACAGCGGCTCCAGCAAGGTATTGGCAAAGCGGAATACAAGCACGTTCTGCACCGTGCTTTTGCCAAGATAGTGATCGATGCGGTAAATCTGCTCCTCCTGCAGGTACTGTGTGAGGCTCTGCTGCAACTCGCGGGCGCTGTGCAAATCATAGCCAAAAGGCTTTTCGATCACCACGCGGCGCCACCCATGCTGCTGTTGCAGCAAGCCGACGTCACCAAGTTTCTCCACCACCAGGCTAAAGTCTGCCGGACGAATGGACATGTAAAATGCAATATTTTGCGGTAATGATTCGAGATAGTGTTTCAATCTGACCCACATCGAATCATCAGAGAGGTCACCCTGAAAATAGCTGATGCGTTCTGCAAAACGGCTGAACATCTCCTCATCGAGCTGGTGGCGGGCACGCTCCTCAACCCACTGGCGAACCTCGGAGATACATTTTTCATGATCCCAGGAACGTCTGCCACTGACGACGATGCGCGTTCCCTGCGGAAGCTTGTTCGCCACTTCAAGGTGGTATAACGCAGGGATCAGTTTCAGGCGCGAGAGGTTTCCTGTTGCGCCAAAAATAACATAGGTAGAGGCTTCGCTCATTGAGGGAACTCGCTATTGCTCAAAGATGGAGGAATCAATATGATTCGGGATGATTGCTGCTCAGGAGTTATCCATTCATATCAGCGGCAGGGAACTATATCACTATCTGTATTGCACAACTGATATGATACGCAACGAAAAGAGCACGGGATCAACCAATCATGCGATTAGACAACTACTATTCACAGGTAGAGGGTAAAACGCTCATCTCACCGCAGCAGGCAAGTGATTTTGCCAAATCTGTCGCCGGCGACTTTAACCCCCTGCATGATGCGGACTCCAAGCGTTTTTGCGTGCCTGGCGATCTGCTGTTTGCCATCATCCTGGCGAAATATGGCCTCAGTCAGAAAATGCGCATCTCATTCCTGGGAATGGTCGGCAAGAATGTGCCGCTCGATTTCTCCGACACTTCATCAGGAGAGCAGCGTATTGTCGATGCAAACGGCAAGGAGTATCTCAGCGTCAAACGCGAAGGGAGTGTGACAACGAATGAAACCCTGATTCGTGACCTGGTGTGTCGTTATGTGGAATTTTCCGGTCACACATTCACCGATATCCTGATCCCGCTCATGTCTGAAAATAATGTCATGGCTAATCCGGATCGCCCCCTGATCATCTACCAGAGTATGTCAATCGACCTGAACAACCTTGATTTTGCAAAACCTGAACTGGAACTCAGCAATGCTTCTCTCTCAGTCTCTGGCAGAAGAGGAGATATTCTCCTGGAGTTCCGTTTGACTGCATCCGGGGAAGTTGTCGGCAGCGGCGAGAAAAAGATGATAATCAGTGGACTGCGTGAACTGGACGGGGATGTAGTACAGCGAACTGTTGATAGCTACAACAGGCTTAAGGAAGAGTTTTCAGGTTGACCCGGG
>DAOUQU010000077.1 GCA_030625445.1 Gammaproteobacteria bacterium | reverse complement strand
GCCTGTACACCGTCACCGGCAGAAATTTCCCGCTCTACATCCTGGATCTCTTGATCTGTTAGTGTCTCATCGATATGTACGATGACAACGGCATTGTGAGTGCTCATTTGTTTCGCCTTTATGTGTAGGTATTTTAAAGCGTAGACCCTCGATGCCGATATGTATACCTGATGTCAATATGATAATTTTTTATCGAACCTCGATTATTGATAACCATTCTCAATATTAGAAAATTAGACTTTGTTGTACTACCACCGTTGTTGGAGTTCAATTCAATGACAGTATCCGGGATTAGGGCAGTTCAATTTTCCCAGGTGGTGTCCACTGCTCCGCTTTGTGCTCGGCAACTACAGTGGTGTAGATGCCGCCGCGCACCATGAACTCGGCTGTCAGGCGCATAAAGCGGGGGTGGGTAACTGCCGCCAGTTCATCCAGCATCTGGTTGGTGACTGCCTCGTGGAAGGCCCCCTCGTCACGGAACGACCAGATATAGAGCTTCAGTGACTTCAGTTCAACACAGAGTTTGTCAGGAACATAGTCGAGATAGAGTGTGGCAAAGTCCGGCTGCCCGGTTTTTGGACAGAGACAGGTAAATTCAGGCATACGGATACGAATCGTATAGTCTCGCTCCGTTTGTGGATTTTCAAAAGTTTCCAGAGATTTGCTTGGAGAAGTTGACATATTAGGTAGGTGCTGGTGGAATAAGTTGATGCTTGGATTATACGAGTTTTCTTCATACCTCTCTATGATTACCCACAGCTCGCTATATCCATATAAAATAAGCATGAAATCCCCTTGTATCGGATATCTTCAATAGACGTAATCCCTTGATTTCAGTATCCTAGCTCCCCTATGCGACTCGATAAAATAAAACTCGCAGGATTCAAATCCTTTGTCGATCCAACCGTGGTCGATTTCCCGACAAACCTGGTGGCCGTGGTGGGCCCCAATGGTTGCGGCAAGTCCAATATCATCGATGCAGTGCGCTGGGTGATGGGCGAGAGTTCAGCCAAGATGCTGCGCGGCGAATCGATGGCTGACGTTATCTTTAACGGTTCCAGCAGTCGCAAACCCATCGGTGCAGCTTCGATCGAATTGATTTTTGATAACAGCGACAGCAGCGCAGGTGGCCAGTATGTCAGTTATACCGAGATATCGGTCAAACGCCGCATTAGCAGGGACGGACAATCGGTCTATTTTCTGAATAACACCCGCTGCCGGCGTCGTGATATCACCGATCTCTTTCTGGGCACAGGCCTCGGGCCACGCAGCTACTCCATCATCGAACAGGGAATGATTTCGCGTATCATCGAAGCGCGTCCGGAAGATCTGCGCGTCTACCTCGAGGAGGCGGCCGGGATCTCCAAATACAAGGAGCGCCGGCGCGAGACCGAGAGACGTATTCGTCATACCCGTGAGAATCTTGAGCGCCTCGAGGATTTGCTCGAGGAGATCTCAACCCAGCTGAAGCGGCTCAAAAGGCAGTCTGCGACAGCTGAGAAGTACAAGGAGTTAAAAGCACTTGAGCGTGAACTCAAGGGCGAGTTGCTGGTGCTGCGCTGGCAGGTGCTGGAGGGGGAACTGCAGCAGGGTGAGCGTGGACTGGCTGAACAGGAGAACCGCCTGCAGGCTGCCATCTCGGTGCAGCGTCGCGTGGAAGCTGAGATCGAAGCTGATCGTGACTCCCATACAGAAGCAAATGATCTGTTTAACAGCCGTCAGGCAGCTTTTTATGCCCTGGGTGCCGAGATCGCCACGCTTGAACAGGGGATTCAGTATGCCGCCGAGAGTCGAAAAAAACAGCAGCAGGATCTGAATCAGACGCAGGCTTCACTGCAGCACCTGACGCAGGATCAGAAGCAGGATGAAGAGCGCCTGCAGGAGTTGACAGCTGAACTCCAACAGCAGCAGCCGCTTCTCGAAGAGGCGCTCGAAGCAGAGCAGCATGCCGATAAACGGCTCTCTCAGGCTGAGGAGGCGCTGCAAAAATGGCAGAGTGAATGGGACAGCTTTCATCAGCAGGTGAATGAGCCGACACAGACTGCACAGGTTGAACGAACCCGCATCAATCATCTGGAGCAGCAGCAACAGCAGCTGCAGCGCCGTATCGAACGCAATCAGGAAGAGAGCTCACGTCTGCATGTGAGCGGTCTCGATGAAGAGATTACCGGGCATGAAGAGCAGCAGAAGAGTCTGGCTGCAGCTGTCGCGGAGGTGCAGGGGGAAATTGATGCGACGCAATCGCAAATCGCCGCTTCTCGTGAAGAGTTGAAGATTCAGGGAGATCATCTGGATAACAGCCGACGCGATTTACAGGGTGCGACCGGGCGTCTCGCCTCTCTGCAGGTGCTGCAGCAGGCTGCGATGCAGGAGGGCGGAGAGAGCGCCGACTGGCTGGCGCAGCAGGGGGTGGACAAGGCGCAGCGGCTTGCTCAGCAAATCGATGTTGATGCGCATTGGCGGCGGGCGCTGGAAACCGTTCTGGGTCATCATCTCCAGGCAGTCTGTATAGACCGGATCGAAGATTTCAGCACCTCGGTCGACATGCTTCATGATGGGGTGGTTGAGTTGCTGGGCCGTGACAGCGATGTGCGGGCTTCTGTCAGTGAGGAGTCTCTGCTGCACAAGGTACGCTCTGAATTTGAACTCTCGGCGCTGCTTGGCGGAATAGAGGTTGCTGATTCGGTGAATGACGCCCTCAAAAAACGTCATGCACTGCAGCCCGGTGAGTCACTGATCACAGCAGAAGGAGTGTGGATTGGTAAAAACTGGATGCGCTTCGGCCGGGAGCAGGGCGCTCAGCAGGGTGTCCTGGAGCGGGAGCAGGAGGTGCGTGAACTCAAGGCATCCTGCCGATCACTGCAAACGGAAGTGGAGAGCCTCCAGCAGCAGCATGAGATGGCTGTCGAGAGTTTGCGCACCATGGAGCAGCAGCGGGAGCAGCGTCAGCTCTCCCACAATCAACTGAATCATGAACTCTCTGATCTGCGCTCAAAACTAAGTGGCAAGCGCATGCGCGCAGAACATATCAGAAACCGTGTAGAGACCCTTGCCACAGAGCGCAGTGACCTTCAAAAGCAGACCAGCGAGGCTGAAGATGCGGTGCAAATTGCCCAGCGCAAGTTGTATCAGGCGTTGGAGATCAGCGAAACCATGGAGTCGAAACGTGGTGTGCTGGAGCAACAGCGGGATCAATTGCGCAAACAGGTCAGTGATGTCCGCGAAGAGAATGCCGCCAGGCGTCAGGGCTACCACCAGCTTGCTTTGAAATCCGAATCGATGCGTTCACAGCAACAGGGTCTGCTGCAGAGCAAGCAGAGGATCAATGAGCAGCTGCAGCAGATTACGGCGCAGCGTGATGGCTTGAACGAAGCCCTGCGTGACGGTGAATTGCCGCTGAAAGAGCAGCAGCAGGAGCTTGAATCACAACTGCAGAGACGTGTCACTGCGGAAACCGGGCTGGCAACGGCGCGCAAAGCCCTGCAAGAGATTGACTCAAGCCTGCGCAGCAGGGAGAAGCAGCGTCATGAGGCAGAGCAGCAGGTGCAGCAGCAACGTTCTCTGCTGGAGCAGGGACGTATACAACATCAGGAGATTACAGTACGCGTCAAAACACTGGAAGAGCAGCTGAATGAGGCATCCTATGACAGGGATGAGCTGTTGCGCAGTATCCCCGGGCATGCCAATGTCAGTGAGTGGAAGCAGCAACTGGAGAGAACCACGTCGCGAATTCAAAGGCTGGGGTCCATCAACCTGGCGGCGATCGATGAGTTCAAGGAGCAGTCCGAACGCCTCGAACATCTGACTGCCCAGCACGACGATGTCCTCAAAGCACTGGTGACACTGGAAGAGGCGATCCATAAAATTGACCGCGAAACCCGGGGCCGTTTCAAGGATACTTTCGAGATGGTCAACTCCGGCTTCATCGAACTATTCCCCAAACTCTTCGGTGGTGGCAAGGCCTACCTGGAACTCACTGGAGATGATCTTCTGGATGCCGGGGTGGGTGTCATGGCAAGACCTCCCGGGAAGCGCAACAGCAGCATTCAACTGCTCTCCGGTGGTGAAAAGGCGCTCACAGCCGTAGCGCTGGTATTTGCGATTTTCCGTCTCAATCCTGCCCCCTTCTGTATGCTCGATGAAGTGGATGCGCCACTGGATGATGCCAATGTGGGACGCTTTTGCTCGCTGGTCAAAGAGATGTCAGAAACTGTACAATTCATCTTTATTACACACAATAAAGTCACCATGGAGCTGGCGAATCAGCTGCAGGGTGTCACCATGCACGAACCTGGCGTATCGCGCCTGGTGTCAGTGGATGTTGAGGAGGCGGCCCAGATGGCCGCAATGTAGTCATAATCATGTTCATACTAGTAACAACTCCGCAAAAAGCCCGTATGAATGCCGTCATTGCGAGGGAGCCTAAGCGACTGGCGGCACTAATTTTGCCTGGAGCAAAATTGAACGCACTTTGTGCGGCCCGAAGGGTAAATTACAGGGATGTAATTTATAATCTCCAAACAAGACAGCCGGGAGCGATTGATGGAGTCCTCTGAATTACGTTTTCTGATTCTGGCTCTGGGCATTCTGTTTGTCGCAGCGATTTACCTGTGGGAGCGTCACAAGAGCGCACATGCGCAGCATAATCGCCGAAAAAGGCTGCAGAAGAAGATTGAGTATCGTCAAGAGAGGGATGGTCATTATCATTCAGACGAAGAGGGGAGTAATCTGGAGACGGTGGTTGCCTGGCATGAAGAGCATTCTCACTCTGATCCGGTGGAGCAACGGCAGGGAGATGCCTCACAGATGGAGGAGGTGGAAATCGGGCACCCTTCCCGGGCGGAGGAGATGCTTACTCTGAGTGTTGCCTCCAGGAGAAAATTTTTTACGGGCGATGCAATCGTCAGCGCAATGCTTGCTGCCGATCTGTCGCCAGGTCCGATGGATATCTACTATCGTTATAATGGCACTGAACAATTGTTTGCCGTTGTCAGTATGGTCAACCCGGGAACCTTTCCCCAGGATATGAGCCGCTTCAGAAGTCCCGGGTTATCGCTGTTTGCCACGCTTCCGGGCAGCCTCGACGGGGAGGAGATCTTTGAGACGATGTATGAAACGGCACAGCTGCTTACTGAAAAACTTGATGGAGTTCTACTTGGAGTTGATCACAGGCCGCTGACGGATGAGGCTCTGGAGGATATGCGCGCTGTTGCATCCGGCATGACTGCACAGCACAGTAGCGTCAAGGTTTAGGCGGAGTGAATCAACAGCAACAGGTAAGCCAGCAGGTCGAGCATCTGCGTGAGCAGCTTCGCAGGCATAATCACCACTATTATGTACTTGATGAGCCGCAGATTCCCGACAGTGAATATGATCGTCTGTTCCACCAACTCAGATCACTCGAGGAGCAGCACCCTGATCTGATCGCTGCCGACTCTCCGACGCAGCGTGTTGGAGCCGCTCCACTGAGTGGTTTCGAGGAGGTGCAGCACAAGGTGCCGATGTTGTCTCTGGGCAATCTCTTCAGTGAAACTGAGCTGATGGATTTTGAGCAGCGTATCAGTCATCGTCTGGCCAGTGATGATTTGCTCGACTTTGAGGTGGAGCCAAAACTCGATGGGCTGGCCATCAGTTTACGTTTTGAAAATGGTGTGCTGGTGCAGGCCGCAACACGCGGAGATGGCAGCCGCGGTGAAGATGTCACCCAAAATGTGCGCACCATTGACTCCATCCCTCTAAAATTGATCGGCGATGATTATCCTCGGGTACTGGAGGCGCGCGGCGAGGTTTTTATGCCCCTCGCGGGTTTCAATGCCTTTAATAAAAAGGCGCTCGCACGGGGTGAAAAACCTTTTGCAAATCCACGCAATGCAGCAGCAGGCAGCCTGCGTCAGCTTGACTCCCGTATAACGGCCAAACGCCCCCTGGCCTTCTATGCTTACGGCACAGGTGAAGTCGATGCAGATCCTGATGTCACCCAGAGCGGGGTGATGAAGCGCCTCAAAGGGTGGGGGATTCCGATCTCTCCGGAGTTGCAGGTGGTTACAGGCGCCAAAGCCTGCCTGGACTACTATCATGATCTGATGCGGCGGCGCGACACCCTTGAATATGATATCGACGGTATCGTCTACAAGGTCAACAGCCTCGAGAAGCAGCGTGCGCTCGGTTATGTCAGCCGCGCCCCGCGCTGGGCCATTGCGCACAAGTTTCCGGCGCAGGAGGAGTTGACGGTCGTCGAGGCGATCGAATTTCAGGTCGGTCGCACCGGCGCCATCACCCCGGTGGCGCGCCTCAAGCCCGTCACGGTGGCGGGCGTCGTTGTCAGCAACGCCACGCTGCACAACATGGATGAGGTGCAGCGCAAGGATATCCGCGTCGGTGATACGGTGATTATCCGCCGCGCCGGCGATGTCATTCCCGAGGTTGTCTCTGTCATCGATGAGCGCAGACCTGCGGATAGCCGGGCCGTGGTGATGCCTGAACACTGTCCCGAGTGCGGTTCGGATATTTTGCGTGCGCCGGGGGAGGTTGTCGCCCGCTGCAGCGGCGGCCTCTGCTGCAGCGCGCAGCGTAAACAGGGGATCAAACATTTCGCTTCACGCAAGGCGATGGATATCGACGGGTTGGGCGACAAGCTGGTCGATCAGCTGGTTGATTCCGGATTGATCGGGGATGTTTCCGATCTCTTTCAACTCCATTCTGAAGATGTTGCCGCTTTGGAGCGAATGGGAGCGAAATCAGCCGACAACCTGATGGAGGCGCTGCAGAAAAGCAAAGCCTCGTCGCTCTCCCGGTTTCTGTTTGCACTGGGGATCCGTGAAGTGGGGGAGGCCACGGCGAAAAGCCTGGCGCAGGAGTTTTTAACGCTCGATGCGATCAAGGCGGCCGATGAGGAGCGCCTGCAGCAGACGCCGGACGTGGGCCCCATCGTTGCCGCACATATTGTCTCTTTTTTTCAGCAGCCGCATAATCTCGAGGTGCTCGAGAGATTGCTTGCAGCCGGAATCGAGTGGCCTGAAGAGCAGCGCCAGCAGGGAGAGTTGCCTCTGCAGAGCAAGACCTTCGTGCTCACAGGCGCCTTGAGCCGTCCGCGTTCGGAGTTCAAGGAGCGGCTGCAGCAGCTCGGCGCCAAGGTCACCGGCAGCGTCTCCAAAAAAACTGACTACGTGGTTGCAGGCGAAGCGGCAGGATCAAAACTCGAGAAAGCCGAGTCGCTGGGTGTAACGGTTTTGAATGAAGCCGAGCTAGAGG
>DAOUQU010000298.1 GCA_030625445.1 Gammaproteobacteria bacterium | reverse complement strand
TGGAGTGGGAGTGCGCTATTCCGGATGATATGCAACAACTGCTGACAGAACTGCAAGATGATAAAAAAACCATGGGTTGAGCCGCAGTGGCCTGCCGCATCGAATGTCCATGCAATTTCCACGATTCGCCAGGGCGGTGTCAGTCAATCGCCCTGGACGAGCCTGAATCTTGGCGATCATGTTAATGACGACCCTCGCCATGTGGCTGAAAATCGCCGCCGCCTGAAGCATCTGGCCGGTTTGCCGCATGAGCCGCAGTGGCTGACACAGGTGCACGGGTGTGCTATCAGTGATATTGCCGGGTCTCGTCCAGCGCAGCCATGTGAAGCCGACGCCGCCTACAGTAACAGACCAGGCAGTGTCTGTGCCGTACTGACTGCAGACTGCCTGCCGGTGTTGTTCGTTGATCCCAATGGCAGTGAGGTTGCGGCTGCGCATGCAGGCTGGCGAGGGCTTGCCGGCGGGGTGCTGGAGCAGACTGTCGGGCGATTTGTTACAGCGCCTGAAACACTGTTGGCGTGGCTTGGTCCTGCTATCGGCCCGGCATCTTTCGAAGTCGGAGCTGATGTGCGGGAGGCATTTTTAGAGTGGAGCGGCGATTGTGAAGCAGCTTTTGCAGAGCATGGCGAGGGACACTGGCTGGCGGATATCTATCAGCTCGCTCGTTTGCGGCTGCGTAAGGCCGGGGTTACAGCAGTCTATGGCGGCGACTACTGCACCTATAGTGATGCGGAGCGTTTCTACTCCTATCGCCGCGACGGCGAGACAGGCCGCATGGCGACACTGATCTGGTTTGATGCATAACATAACCCTTGTATAAACCTTGAAACTATCAGCCGCTCCCCCATATCTCTTAGAGTTGATGAATATAAAATAGTGTGAATAACGAAGCGAATGGATAAATTAACAAGCAAATTCCAGATGGCGCTTGCCGATGCGCAGAGTCTTGCCGTGGGGCGGGATCACCAGTTTATCGAGCCGGCACACCTGCTGGTGGCGCTGCTCGACCAGGAGGGCGGCACAGCGCGCCATCTCCTAACCCAGGCGAGTGTCAACGCCAACCTGCTGCGCTCCAGCCTCGGGGAGATGCTCGACGGGATGCCCTCCGTACAGGGTGCTGGTGGTGATGTCAGCGTCTCCAGCGAACTCGGGCGCATGCTCAATCAGACCGACAAGCTGTCGCAGCAGCGCAAGGACAGCTATATCTCCAGCGAACTGTTTCTGCTGGCCGCCCTCGATGACAAGGGGGAGGTTGGCAAACTGCTGCGCAAGGCCGATGCCTCCAAAGGCAACCTGGAGCGTGCCATTGAGCAAATGAGAGGAGGCGAAACCGTGAATGATCCCAATGCAGAAGACCAGCGCCAGGCGCTGGAAAAATACACCATCGATCTGACCGAGCGTGCCGAGCAGGGCAAGCTCGATCCTGTCATCGGGCGTGACGAGGAGATCCGCCGCGCCATCCAGGTACTGCAGCGCCGCACCAAGAACAATCCTGTGCTGATCGGCGAGCCGGGCGTCGGCAAGACCGCCATCGTCGAGGGCCTCGCCCAGCGCATCGTCAATGGCGAAGTGCCTGAAGGCGTCAAGGGCAAGCGGTTGTTGTCGCTGGATCTTGCCGGGCTGCTGGCGGGGGCTAAGTATCGCGGCGAGTTTGAAGAGCGTCTCAAGGCGCTGCTGAATGATGTTGCCAAGTCAGAAGGCAATATCATTCTCTTTATCGATGAGATTCATACCATGGTCGGCGCCGGCAAGGCCGAGGGCGCCATGGATGCGGGCAACATGCTCAAGCCGGCGCTGTCGCGCGGCGAGCTGCACTGCATCGGCGCCACTACCCTGGATGAGTACCGCAAATATATTGAAAAGGATGCCGCGCTGGAGCGCCGTTTTCAGAAGGTGCTGGTGGAGGAGCCGACCGTCGAGGATACGGTGGCGATTTTGCGCGGGCTCAAGGAGCGCTACGAGGTGCATCACGGCGTCGATATCACCGACCCTGCCATTGTTGCGGCAGCGACGCTGTCGACGCGCTACATTATGGATCGGCAGCTGCCGGATAAGGCGATCGACCTGATCGACGAGGCGGCGTCGCGCATCCGCATGGAGATCGATTCCAAACCGGAGGAGATGGATCGTCTCGAGCGCCGCCTGATCCAGTTCAAGATCGAGCGTGAAGCCTTGAAAAAAGAGACTGACAAGGCTTCCAAAAAACGCCTGCAAGATCTTGAAGAGGAGATTGCAAAGCTGGAGAAAAAGTACTCTGATCTGGAGGAGATCTGGAAAGCGGAGAAGGCTGCCGTACAGGGAGCCGCACACATCAGGGAGGAGATGGACCAGGCTCGTATCGAGATGGAATCTGCCAGCCGCGCTGGCAATCTGCAGCGTATGTCAGAGCTGCAATACGGACGCATTCCCGAGCTCGAACGTCAGCTCCAGCAGGCGGACGAGCAGGAGAACCAGG
>DAOUQU010000308.1 GCA_030625445.1 Gammaproteobacteria bacterium | reverse complement strand
AGATCATTGGTAGTGTTTTTTTTCTGGCGCTCCTCGATGCCCGACTCCTGCAGGTAGAGGTGGATGCTGCGTGCATCGAGGCGCTCTTTAGCCGTTGCCGCGTAGAGATCCGTCAGCAGGGTTTGAGCAGCAGCAAGCATCTCCGTTGGGCCAAGAATCTGAAACTGGTTTCCGCGGTTGTTGATTTCGATGCCCAGGCGGGCTTCGATCTGGCGCAGATGCTCTTCCAGTGGCCCGACGAGATTGGCAAGGCGTTCATTCTCTTCAGGATCAAGAATAAATTGTATGGATGCGGCATGCTCACTCATGCAGTTCTCCACGCAGTGAATTCGGCAGTGCTTCGGTGATGGTGACATGCACGAACTGTCCAATCAACTCCTGTGGGCCGGTGAAATTGACAACCCTGTTATTCTCGGTGCGGCCTGAGATTTGCGCCGCATCCTTGCGCGATACCCTCTCGACCAGGATTTTTTGCTCGCTGCCGACCATCTGGCGACTGAATCGCTGTGCATTGTTGTTAATCTTTTGCTGTAGTCTGGCGAGGCGTTTTTTCTTCACCTCCTGAGGGGTGTTGTCTTCAAGATCCGCCGCTGGCGTGCCGGGGCGAATGCTGTAGATGAAGCTGAAGGAGTGGTCGAAATCGACGTCGTCAATCAACTGCATG
Source organism: Gammaproteobacteria bacterium (assembly GCA_030625445.1). Classification (GTDB taxonomy): domain Bacteria; phylum Pseudomonadota; class Gammaproteobacteria; order Chromatiales; family Chromatiaceae; genus Sva-25. Next base: position 1,728 of record DAOUQU010000308.1, on the reverse strand, counting down.
GTGTGTTCAAAATCCTCCTCGCTTTCATTGGGAAAGCCGATAATGAAATCGGACGACATGCTGATTTGCGGGCGTATGCGGCGCAGTTTTCTGATCTTCTGCTTGTATTCAAAAGCCGTGTGGCCGCGCTTCATCGCTCTAAGAATTTGGTCCGAACCGCTCTGAACCGGCAGATGCAGGTGACTGACCAGTTCGGGAACATCCGTATAGACCTCGATGAGAGAGTCGCTGAACTCGACCGGATGTGAGGTGGTATAGCGAATGCGCTCAATCCCGTCGATGGCGGCGACATAGCGGATCAGCAATGCCAGGTCGGCGACTTCATCATCATGCATGACCCCGCGGTAGGCGTTGACATTCTGTCCCAGCAGGTTGACTTCACGCACGCCCTGATCGGCAAGTTGCACGATCTCATGCAGGACATCGTCAAAAGGACGGCTGATCTCTTCGCCGCGCGTGTAGGGGACGACGCAGAAGGTGCAGTATTTGGAGCAGCCCTCCATGATCGAGACAAAGGCGGTCGCTCCCTCTGCACGGGGATTCGGCAAGCGGTCGAACTTCTCGATCTCGGGGAAACTGATGTCGATCACAGGGCGCCTGTTTGTGCGCGCTTGATCGATCATTTGCGGCAGGCGGTGCAGAGTCTGCGGGCCAAATACCAGGTCGACGACAGGAGCGCGCCTGCTGATGGCTTCGCCCTCCTGGCTGGCGACGCAGCCGCCGACGCCAATGATGAGATCCGGGTTGTCCTGCTTCAGCTTGCGCCAGCGTCCGAGCTGGTGAAAGACTTTCTCCTGCGCCTTTTCACGCACCGAACAGGTGTTCAGCAGCAAGATATCGGCATCCTCTGCCTTGTCGGTCAGATCAACGCCACGAGCTTCATGCAGAACGTCGAACATCTTGTCCGAATCGTACTCATTCATCTGGCAGCCGAAGGTCTGGATATAGAGTTTTTTTCGCATGGAGGCAATCATATCAATTTGGAACCTGCTCTGAACAATTTATATCCATTATGAGAACAGTGGATTCGCTGTTCATAAATAAGATACATTAGGTGCATCGAAGGATTTCCAGAGATGAAATAGTCATGAAGATTGCTGTTACCAGTCAGAATCGAAAAAGCATTACAGAGCATGCCGGGCGTTGCCGGAAATTTCAGCTGTTTGAGATTGAAGAGGGGCGGATTATCAGCAAAAAACTTGTCGAACTTTCAAAGAAGCAGTCATTTCATGAGAGTTCTCCACATGAGGCGCACCCGCTGGATGTCGTCGATGTGTTGATCTCCGGGGGTATGGGCAACGGCATGATTCGGCGATTAGGCAATAAGGGAATCACAGGAATCATTACCAGCCAGAGTGATCCGGAAACAGCAGTAAAGCTCTATCTTGAAGGCAAACTGCAGAGCGAAGAGCCGCATGAGCACAATCATCATGAGCATCATGATCACCAGGAGGTCAAACTGGAGTTGTGAATCAAAGTTGGCGGTCTTCAGTTTGCAGAAAAGACAAGAAAAGAAAGTTGACAGTCGTCAGTATGCAGTAAAAACAACTAAAAAGTTACAGATTCAAGTGAAAAATGCTTGCGGTCGGTAATGACACGATTAGACTTTTGCCAACTGCCAACTGCCAACTGCCAACTGCCAACTGCCAACTGCCAACTGCCAACTGCCAACTGCCAACTGCCAACTGCCAACTGCCAACTGCCAACTTTTATTATTCTGTTGGAAAT
>DAOUQU010000203.1 GCA_030625445.1 Gammaproteobacteria bacterium | reverse complement strand
CAGAATGGTCGATCAAAATGGGGGAGAGATACTACTCTCTCGAAACTACTTCCAGCAGCGGGACTTCCCACTCCTCGGGACAATCATCTGCAGGAGCGTGATCGAGGAAGTTTCTCCTCCAGTTGATGATCGCGTGAACGCGCACCTCCTTGATCAAGTGAAGCCTCTCTATCCACTCCTTGCTTGCGGCATTGGATAGCGCGCCAATTTTGTGACCGACCTTGTCAGTTATGAAGACCCGATTGTTATTTCCACCTCTCTCCAGGTGAACACAGGAGCCTTGCGTTAGTTTGGCGATCTCCTGTTGAACAAATCTGGCGTTGGGCGCTGTTGCGGCATAACTGATCCAGATGCTGGAGAGATCAAGCATGGCGTAGTGCAGCTTCAAATCCTGATCCGAAGGTTCATCGAGCAGGCCGGCTCCGGAACGAACGACGCCATCGCCTGACAACGCCTGCGTATGCGGGTTGGAGAGATGATCAAGCTGGCACAACGTCAGCGTTGTGCGCGCACGCGTCATGCCAACGTAGTAGAGCCGCCGCTCCTCTTCCTGTTGTATAACCTTTCCCTGCTTTCCCCAGCCGCCGAGCATGATGACGTGGTCGAATTCAAGCCCCTTGGCTGCGTGGACAGTTGAGAGATAGATTTCATTTTCGGAGAAGTGCTCCCTTTGGCGTTCATGCAGGGCTTCATAGAGATAGTCGACTGCTTCGGACGGCGTCCTGTCGTTGTTGTTGGTTTCATCCTCCCATTCAAGAAGAATCCCATCCATCAACCTGCACCAGGGATTCGCCTCTGCGTAACACGCCAGAGCCTGGAACTCTTTTTGCAGGCGGGTTGCCGTTAGCGTGGTTTGCTGAAGTTGCCGGATGAATGTAATCAGCGCGTTGATCTCGCGCAAGCGGTGCAGTGGAGTGTTGCCTCTGCCTTGCGACGCCATGATGGAGGGGATCGCAGCGGTTTCCAGCGCGGCTCGTATGGCATGGAGTTCGCTTTTCGTCCGCGAGAAAACAGCGATGCTTCCGCCAGCACTTAGACACGCTTTGATCTCATCGAGGACGAAGCGCGCCTGCTGCAGCGGATCCGGACAAGCCACGATCCGCACTGGTTCTCCGGCAGGTTCGGAGCGGCGCGCGGCGTTGATCTGGATAGGGTGCCCCGTTTTCATGCGGTCGCCATTCAACTCGATCAATTGGTTGGCGGTGTTGATGATATTCGCTGTGGATCGATAGTTCTCAACCAGGTAATGCGTGCTGGCGTTGTAGTCCTGTTCGAATTGGCGGATGAAGCGGATGTTGGCGCCACGAAAGGTGTAGACATTCTGGTCGTCGTCGCCGACGGCCAGGATCGAGAGTTTGGCATCCGCGTTTGCTGAATCCAGCGCGCGCCCGGCAATGGCCGAAACCATGTCGTACTGGGGTTGGTCGATATCCTGATACTCGTCGATGAGGATGTGGCGGTATCCGGCAAGCAGCCGCTCGCGCATCTCATCGCGTTCGACTCCGGGGATGTCGCACTCCCCCTTGAGCATCCTGGTTGCGGCGGGAATCATGCGCTCCAGATCGAGCATCTCCCCCTTGTCATCCAGGTGGGCGGAAAATGACGCCCCGATGAGGCGCATGGCCAGGCCATGGTAGGTTTGTACTGTAACCCGCGCAGCATCTTTGCCAGCCAGATCGCGTATGCGTTGGCGCAGGCTGACAGCGGCGGCGTGGTTGAAGCAGACGACCAGGATTTCACTGGCGCGAACGCGCTCGACACGCAGCAGATATGCGCAGCGGTGCGCGATCACCCGCGTTTTACCGGAGCCGGGTCCGGCCAGCACCAGCATGTTGGAGTGCGGCCTGGCCGACACCACGGCAATCTGAACACCGTTGTTCAACTGATCGACGATCTCCTGATAGGACTCCGCGCTGGTGGCGCGATCCAGCATATCCTGCTCGTCGGCGAAAAACATCTTCACAAACTCGGTTTTGCTCATGGTGAAATAGGCGGCAACCAGCGTCAGGGCGCTCTTGATTTTCTGCAGGCCGAGGTCTGCATATCTGTTCATCACATGAATCTGAAAGTTGCGTTCAAGATAGTGTTCTTTCAGTGATGAATAGTCGCCATTGGTGAAACGCCGGCCTTTGGCGCCCGGCAGGATGGTGATGGTCATCGCAGAGCGGAACACCGCCAACCCCTGCTGAAGGATGATCGCCTTTTGTTCATGCAGGAAAAGCAGGGCGCGTTCTATGACAGCGCTGAAATCCCTGATTTGCGCCGCGATGAATAGATCGGCGTGCAAAGCCTCCAGCAATTCGCTTTCGCTAAACTTCACCAGGTGCTCGCCGCTCGATGCCGCTGGAATTTTACGGGCAATCGCATCTAAAACAATTCTCGCAACGGCTTGTCGCTTTTCAGCTGTCTCCTGCAGGTCTCCCCATGCACGCTGCAATTTGACGCGGTAGTGATTTTTGTCCTGGTATTTCAATTCGATGCTGCCCCTGTTGCCCGCAAGCCCCTGTCCATCCAGCGACAGGCTGTTGAGCAGACTCCTCAGGGATTCGGGAGCAGTGGAAAAGCCCTCATCAAGAAGACGTTGATTCAAGCGTCGAAGCGTCAGGATCATCCACCCTTCGGCATCGGGCTCCTCCTCGCGCATGACTGCAATCATTGCGTTTTCCAGCGCACACACGCCAGCCAGCACCTTGTTGGAGGAGTTGGCGCAGCGGACTTTGACATAGGCACTCAACAAGGTGTCTTTTTCAACGATCCTTGCTTCGACCATATCGCGAAGAACCCGCATCACCGGCAGGGTGTCGTGCTGCAGCGTGCTGTATGGAGGCAGTTTCTCCCTGGCCTTCATCGAGGGCAGCTCCGCGAGAGCATCGGCGCTGAGGCCCTCGTCGGGATTGCTGTTGAAGATAGCGCCCAGTATCTCCAGCCATTGCCCCCTGGCCCGCTGCGAAAGATCCAGTTTGTCGATCTTCTCGATGGCCTCATCCATGGAGCGCATCAGGGGTTGAACCTGCAGTACATTGGTTTTGTTTTGATCGCGCCGCACAAAATCGCCGCGCTCCAGCATCGAGACTGCGGTATTGACCTTGGTGGCGGCCATGGGATCTGTCGAATTGAATCCGGCATCGACCTCTTCGTCGCGAAGAATCTCCCCGGCGGTGATGACCACGGCATTTTTATCATCGCGTTTGGCGCGGCGCAGACCCCTCAGGATTTGAGCGATGTCATGACGTGTCAGGCGTGAAAATGCACTCAGTGAAAATTGGGTTTCAATATCCTGTTTGTCATAAAGAAGCACGCACAGGGCGAGGCTCTTGTCGCGTCCGGCTCGTCCCGCCTCCTGTAAATAATTCTCCAGCGACCCGGGGATATCGGCATGAATCACCAGGCGAACGTTCTCCTTGTCTATGCCCATGCCGAAGGCGTTCGTCGCGCAAATATGCTGGATGCTTCCAGCGATGAACTCCTCCTGAATGCGCCGCTTTTCAGGGGCGTCCACGCCTGCATGGAAGGCTTCGGCCGACAAGCCGGAGTGTTGCAGCCATTTTGCCATATCCTCGGTGCCTTTGCGGGTGGCGCAATAGACTACCGAGGCGCCGTCCTCCGGATTCGGTAATCGCTCCATCAGCAGCTG
>DAOUQU010000205.1 GCA_030625445.1 Gammaproteobacteria bacterium | reverse complement strand
GACTTGTTGCAACTATGCCTGCAATACAGATCTCCTCGGACATCGAGCGTAAACGCCTGGCGGGTTTGTCTCCTCTCGCACGCACCAACAGCAGTCATGGCAAAGGCATCTATACCCCGCAAATGTCGGCAAAGACTTATCTGCGTCTTGCCGAGTTGTGCGAAGTTGTGATCAACGCGGGTTTTACTGCGGTGGCTGACGCCACCTTTCTGCAACAGCCCTATCGCAAGCCCTTCATGGAGTTGGCTCAGAAACTTGGCGTCGATTACCGCATCCTGGATATCCAGGTTCCTGTGGAGGAGCTGCAGCGGCGGGTGCAGGAGCGTTTGCAGCGCGGTGATGATCCGGCGGAGGCGGATGTGAATGTTTTGAATAAACAACTGGCGTCAAGAGAGGACTTTTCTGCAGAAGAGTTGTTACATGTCGTCGCAGTCACCGACAGCCGTAATTTCCAGCTGTAATGCTCCCTCTCCCCTTGGGAGAGGGTTGGGGCGAGGTCAGCTTTAGGGGCGTCGCGGCGGCACATATGGAAACTCTCCCACAAACTCCCGACTCCACCAGTTGCCGGTCTCTGCGCGTTGTTCTGCATTGGTGAAGTGATAGCGGAATGCGAGCACCCGAATATAGCGGGGAGGTTTGTCAGCAAATGGATTATTGGCAAGCAGAGCGCTCACCTGGGGAGAGTTCTCCTCCAGCCGCTGCAGAAAGCGATCCAGCCAATAGAGTTGGTCACTTCTCTGTGAGGGAACGAACCAGATCATCCAGTCCAGTCGAGGCTGGTAGGGTACGATCAATTCCGGTCGTTCGTGCAGTGCTTCGGGTTTATAGCGAAACTCGTATGATTGCCACTCAACACCATCATAGCTTCCCTCGATCAGCAACTCCTGGCGCTCCACCTGCATGGTTGGAAAAACGTGGTAAACATTACCCAGCCCATAGCTGCGCACGCCCATTGCCACTTCTCGAAGTGGCTGTACAGTTTGCCTGCCTGTGATCATCTCAAACATCCAGCTGAGGCTCGCCACCATGATCACTATTGCAGCAGCAGCGCCGAACAGATTCTGTGACAGGCTTTGCTGTTCTCTGCGGGCGGTAAGATTTTGCGGTATCAAGCGTGCCGGAATAAGTTTTGCGACGATGCGGTCATCCAACAGAAACAGGCATAGCAGAATTGTGAGCAGGTTGATCCAGTTGTGATTGCTGGTGGTGATGATCAGCAGTTGAATCAGGATGGTGATTGCGGCGGCAAACAGCCGGAAACGCCGCGGCAGAAAAATAAAAAAGGGAACAATGATTTCAGCGAATAGCACCATCCCTGTAGCCCCTTGCAACATCCACTCAGGCAGTTGATGTGCATACCAGGCCCCGGCATGCGGCAGTGGTTGGGTTTCGAAATAGGTGTTGAGCGCAGTCAGGTTGCTCCACGAGGGATCTTGACTGAGCAGCTTGGAGATTCCCGAGAGAAAGCGCAGACGAAACAGCAGCCAGTGAAACAGAAAAATAGCGAGGTGATTCGGCCCCCTGGCGATCAGGATTGCTACAAAACCACTCTCCAGCAACAGCGTATCCCACTGGAAATTGAGAAACATCTGTCCGGCATGTGTCAGCGACAGGTAGAGAATAAAGAGCAGTATCAGCGGCAGCAGGGGACGTCGTCCGAACAGCAGCATTCCTGAAATCAGACAGCCGGCGATTGCCGCACCCTGCAATGCGGCGTCACCGGCATTGAACCAGAAGAGGGTGGGGTTGCGCCACCAGGCGAGAGCGTCGATGCGGCTGAATTCCGCTTCCAGCCGCTCACCATAGGGGAGTATGCCGTGAGGTCCGGCGAGTCCCTCGATTTGAAAAACCAGTGAAAAGAAAGCGGCGAAATAGATCAACGCCAGCAGCTTTAGAAACAACCAGCTGGTCAACAGCTGATCCTCTGCCGGTTCAAACAGTTTGGAAAGCGATTGTACGGGTGACATGGCGCTTACAAAATGTGGTTGCTACTGAAGCTCATTGTAGACCATCCATCATTGCTGACATGATGACGTTGGCATTTATCCCATCGTGGTCAGATGACCACTTCTGCCCCATCCGGGCAGGCTATTGTTGTAGGAGCGGCCATCTGGCCGCGATCGGCTGCCGCCGGTTTATCTCCCTCTCCCTCCGGGAGAGGGCCGGGGTGAGGGGAAAAGGTTAAACTATATGGATAGATTCATTTGCTCAACAGCCTGCAGCAATACCCTGGCATTCGCATCTTTTCGACAGGCATTTTCAGAGAGGTAGCGCCGCCATCTTCTGGCGCCAGGCACTCCATTGAAAAGCCCGATCATGTGTCGCGTGATGTGGTGCAGTCGTGTCCCGCCAGCCAGCTCTCGTTCAACATAAGGCAGGATTTGCTCAATGACATCGAGGCGCCCTGAGAGTCGGTTTTGTTCACCAAAAATACCTCTGTCAGCATCGGCAAGCATCCACGGATCATGGTAGATGGCGCGTCCAATCATCACGCCATCGACCTGCTGCAGGTGCTCCCCGGCCTCATCCAGCGTCATGATGCCGCCATTGATGACAATCTCGAGATGTGGAAAATCCTGCTTGATCCGGTAGACAGTCTCATAATGCAGCGGCGGCTTGTCACGATTCTCTTTGGGACTGAGGCCCTGCAGCCAGGCCTTGCGGGCATGAATGATAAAACAGTTGCAGCCGCTCTCAGCGACAGCGCCAACAAAATCGCACAGTTGCGCATAGCTGTCCATTTCGTCGATGCCGATGCGATGCTGGATGGTTATGGGAATGGAAACCACATCAAGCATCGCCTTGATGCAGTCAGCTACCAGTTGCGGGTTCGCCATCAGGCAGGCTCCGAACATCCCGGACTGAACCCGGTCAGAAGGGCAGCCAACATTCAGGTTGACCTCGTCATAGCCGTACTCTTCGGCGATTTTCGAGCACTGCGCCAGTTCCAGAGGAACACTGCCGCCAAGCTGCAGTGCAACAGGGTGTTCAGCCGCATCAAAGCGCAGATGATGCTCCTCATCACCATGAATGATCGCGCCTGTGGTCACCATCTCTGTGTATAACAGAGTGTGCCGGCTCAGCAGCCGCAGAAAATAGCGACAGTGCCGGTCGGTCCAGTTGAGCATCGGTGCAACAGAGAGTTTTCTTTCCATAAGAATCAATAAGTTACTATTAAAAACAACTGCTTGTATCACTAATATACAGTTCAAAGTGATACAAGAATAGACCGAAATAGACTATAATTTGCCTCGAAGTGATACAGATTTGATACAAGATTGATACCAAAAAGCCCCGCACCAGTGGTGACTGATACGGGGCCCCACACAATCTGCTGATCAGGAGCAAGATTATGCATAGCAGTGATTATAGCACCAGAGGGGGCGACTAATGGCCTCCATTACCAAGCGTGGAGGCAAGTACCGCGCACTCATCCGCATGAAAGGCATTAACATGTGCCAGACATTCGCCACCAAATCAGCAGCCCGAACATGGGCTACCCGCATGGAGGCAGGAATAGATCAAACGGCAGCTGTGGGTAGGATATCTGCAAAAGGTTGGACTATCTCTGATTTGATCGATAGAT
>DAOUQU010000221.1 GCA_030625445.1 Gammaproteobacteria bacterium | reverse complement strand
CGGATACTCCCGTCATATCACAGGTCAGAATTGCATTTTCTGCTGCCGTTCCGGTTCCGCCGGAGCCAGAACCAGAGCCAGAACCAGAACCAGAGCCAGAGCCGGAACCAGAGCCGGAACCGGAACCGGAACCGGAACCAGAGCCAGAGCCGGAACCAGAACTGGTTACAAAGCCGGAACCAAAGCCGGAACCAAAGCTGAAGCCAAGGCCGAAACCTAAATCGAAGCCAAAATTAAAGCCGAAACCGAAACCGAAATTGAAGCCCAGGCCAAAGCCTAGACAGGCTTCGGCAGCGCAGGTCAAACAGAGCCGCAAGCAACGGGATCGTTATATGGCAAAACTGCTTGCAAGGATCGAATCAAAAAAGCACTATCCGGCTGCAGCGCGCAGGAGTAATGTGCAGGGCAGAATAGGCGTCTCTTTCTCCATAGCCTGCAATGGAGCCATTTCGAATCTGAGGGTGGGCAAAGGGCATGCGCTGCTGAAGCGTGCTGCCAAATCTGCGGTCATTGCAGCCAAACCCTTGCCCAAGCCACCGAAGGGCGTGAAATGCCCCCAAACGATTCGCTTCGCGATTGCTTTCCGTCTGAAAAAACGATAATGCATCAAAACATTCTCTTTCATGCCTTGTAACCCTTAGATATGGCCTCACTAGCTATTCCTTTTCTGATCGGACTCTTCAGCGCTTTTCACTGTATCGGCATGTGCGGTGGCATCATGACCGCGCTGACGCTTGGATTGCCTGAAGAGACGCGCGCCTCTCGCCTGAAACTGCTGTTCTCTCTGGGCCTGTATAACAGCGGCCGTATTCTCAGTTATGCCGTGGCGGGAGGTATTGCCGGCGGTGTCCTGAGCGGGGCTGCTGATTTCATCGGGCCGCAAAATGGTCTGGCCGTATTGCAGCGCATCGCAGCCGTGATCCTGATACTGATTGGCTTGCACATGGCCGGCTGGCTGCCGCAGCTGTCCCGTATCGAGCGAATCGGCGTACCGTTGTGGCAGCGCATCGAGCCTTTGACACATCGGTTGATGCCATTCGATGCTCCGTGGAAGATTTTTCTCTACGGCATGATCTGGGGATGGATTCCCTGCGGGATGGTCTACACCATGCTGACTTCGGCGACCGCGCAGGGAAGTTATGTTGCCTCCGGACTTTACATGGCCGCTTTTGGAGCAGGAACGCTGCTGCCTGTAGCCAGTGCTGGTTTTGTGGCAGGTTCGCTGCGCAAATGGGTTGCTGCGCCGCAGGTGAGGCTCTTTTTTGGTGTGCTGGTCATTGCATGGGGGGTACTCGCATTGGTGAGGCCCGACTTTGCAAGCCGTTTTCACACCATGGATCATGCGGGAGATGATGAGTCAGTCATGTATTGTAAATAAATCGGTTTCCGTGCAGAATATAGAGATGAAAGAGTTTCAGCAGATGATTGGTGAAGATCCGCAACTGGTGCGCACCCTGCATGCCGCACGTCTGGTAGCGGGAGCGGATGCGCCAGTGCTGATCAATGGCGGCAAGGGAGCAGGAAAGTCGCTGCTTGCCAGGGTCATCCATGTCAATAGCGCGAGACGCGATCATGGCTTTACCCTGATCAACTGCGCCGGCGTTGATGATCATCAGTTCCCTCTCAATTCACTCGGCGACGGCGACCGTAGTGTCAGCGAAATCACCTCCGGCACTCTGGTTTTTAAGGAGATCGGCGAGTTGTCATCAGCTGCACAGGCAAGCCTGATGCGTTTTATCGATTCTGCCGCTACAGAGGGTTTGCGCATCATCGCCACCAGCAACATGGATCTTCAACTGCAGGTTGAGAAGGGGCAATTTCGTCAGGATCTCTATTTCAGGATCAATGTGATTCCATTGTCACTGCCTGATCTGAACAGCAGAGAGAGTGATGTCCCGCTGTTGATCAACCACTTTACGAAGTGCTTCAGTCTACAGCACAAACGTCGCGCACCGCTCTATTCAGCCGCAACATTCAAGATCCTGAAGAAATACCAGTGGCCCGGCAATGTCCAGGAGCTGCGTAACTTTTGTGAACGCATGGTGTTGTTGCTGCCTGGTAAGCGCATCGGGGCGGAGAATCTTCCAGCCGAGATGACAGCAAAAAAAGAGAGCGCCGCCAATGGATCGGTGATCAATCTGCCGGTTGGTGGCATCGACCTGTCACAACTGGAGCAAAATCTGATTCGCCAGGCGCTGGATAATACCCGGGGAAATCGCAGCCGTGCCGCACGCCTGCTGGGAATCACCCGCGACAAGCTCAACTACAGAATCAAGAAGTACGCCCTTATCATCTCCTGAGAATAATCCTAACCACGGAATACACTGAATAGACGTAAAGGAAAACAAAATAATTCCGTGTTGTCCGAGTGTTCCGTGGTAATAAAAGACCCTTCGGCTCTATCAAAAGAACAATCCAAACCACGAACAGTCGTTTTGTCTGTTTTCGTGTTTTTCGTGACTTTCGTGGTTGAAAAATCTGTTTGCCTGTTATCTATCTGCTTTCAGATGCCGCTTCACTTGCCTCATATGCCTCGACCACACGCTGCACCAGCGGGTGGCGTACCACATCCCTTGAATTGAAAAATGTAAAGCTGATGCCGTCCACTTCTCCGAGGATATCGACGGCCTGGCGCAGACCGGATTTCTGCCCGCGCGGCAGGTCAACCTGGGTGACGTCGCCGGTGATGACTGCCGTCGAGCCAAATCCAATGCGGGTGAGAAACATCTTCATCTGCTCCGGGGTCGTGTTCTGCGCTTCATCGAGAATAATGAAGGAGTCATTGAGCGTGCGTCCGCGCATGTAGGCAAGCGGTGCGACTTCGATGATATGCCTTTCGATCAGTTTGCTGACCCGTTCAAAGCCGAACATCTCGTAAAGTGCGTCATACAGCGGACGCAGGTAGGGATCGATCTTTTGAGCGAGGTCGCCCGGCAAAAATCCCAGTTTTTCACCCGCCTCCACGGCAGGACGAACCAGCAGGATGCGGCGTACCTGCTGGCGCTCCAGCGCCTCGACTGCGCAGGCGACAGCCAGGTAGGTCTTCCCTGTTCCCGCCGGACCTATCCCGAAATTAAGGTCATTGCTGACGATCTGGCGAAGATACTCTTTCTGGTTGGGTCCACGCCCGCGAATCACGCCGCGTTTGGTGGTAATGACGACATCGGGCAGGTCAGCTGCCCCCTTTTTTTGCTGGCGTTCCTCGATGCCCGACTCCTGCAGGTAGAGGTGGATGCTGCGTGCATCGAGGCGCTCTTTGGCCGTTGCCGCGTAGAGATCCGTCAGCAGGGTTTGAGCAGCAGCAAGCATCTCCGTTGG
>DAOUQU010000243.1 GCA_030625445.1 Gammaproteobacteria bacterium | reverse complement strand
TCTCTGTTGAAGATGTCATTGCCGATCTGCTCGGGCAGTGGGGGCATGATCCCTATAACCTGCTGCAGATATTGATCGGTGTGCAGCAGGTATTCAGCCATGTTCCTTCCGCTGCTCTGGAGCTGATTGCTGACAAGCTCTCGCTGACCCGGGCAAACATTGAGGGGGTGATCGGTTTTTACAGCTTTCTGCATGCGCAGCCGCGTGGTCTCTATGATCTGTTGATGAGCGATAACATCGTTGACCAGATGTCGGGGAGCCGTGAACTTGCCGGGATGCTGGCGCAGCGGCTGGGTGTTGAACCCGGGACGACCAGGGCTGATGGTGTGGTGAGTCTCGGATATACCTCATGCACAGGCATGGGGGATCAGGGGCCTGCGGCGCTGGTTAACAACCGCGCTCTGACCTCACTGACTCCGCAGCGCATCGAGCAGATCGCGGGATTGGTCGAGGAGCGCATGCCGTTTGGAGAGTGGCCGCAGGAACTCTTTTCCGTGAGTGAAAATATTCAGCGCAGGGATCTGCTGTTGGATAACGATCTGCAGCAGGGTGCGGCGATCGATGCTGTAGTGAGTCGCGGCGCTGAGCAGCTGCTCGGTGAGCTGGAGGCATCAGGATTGCGCGGTCGAGGCGGCGCCGGTTTCAGAACGGCTTTGAAGTGGCGTTTCTGTCGCGATGCAGGTGCCATTGAGCGCGTCGTCGTATGCAACGCAGACGAAGGCGAGCCGGGCACTTTCAAGGATCGCGTGCTGCTGCAGGCCTATGCCGACCGCTTGTTTGAGGGCATGACCTTGTGCGCCGGGGTGATCGGCGCCAGCCAGGGTTTTCTCTATCTGCGCGCCGAATATCTCTATCTGCTGGAGGATCTGCAGCAGGAGTTGCGGAGTCGTCGTGATGCAAATCTGCTCGGAGAATCCATCCTCGGGCAGGTGGGCTTTGATTTTGATATAGAGATTCATCTTGGCGCAGGCGCTTATATCTGCGGTGAGGAGTCGGCCCTGATCGAATCGCTGGAAGGCAAACGCGGAATCCCGAGAATTCGCCCCCCTTTTCCTGTGACCGAGGGGTATCGTGGCAGGCCGACCGTGGTGAATAATGTCGAGACTCTGATCGCAGCGGCAATGATTGCGGCCAACGGGCCGGAGTGGTTTCGATCCAGGGGCACAGATGACTCTGCAGGCACCAAATTGCTGAGCATCTCGGGTGATTGTTCGCTCCCCGGTGTGTATGAATATCCATACGGGGTGAGTCTTGAAACCATACTGCATGACTGTGGCGCGGAGGATGTACAGGCTGTGCAGGTTGCAGGCCCCGCCGGGCAGTGTGTGCCGCCATCCGAGTTTGATCGCAGGATTGCCTTTGAGGATCTTTCCACAGGTGGCTCCATGATGATATTCAGTCAGCAGCGGGATTTGCTTCGAGCGGTTGAAAATTTTGCCGACTTTTTCGTGCACGAGAGCTGCGGCTTCTGCACACCTTGCCGTGTGGGGACAACACTGCTGCAAAAACGTCTTCATAAAGTGGTTAGCAGTCATGCGACTTCAGAGGATCTCGTGATGATGGAGAGATTGGGATCGCTGATGCGCGAGAGCAGTCACTGTGGTCTGGGTGCGACGGCGGCAAATCCGGTCCTTGACGGTATGGAGAAGTTTCCCGAACTCTTTGCGGCGCGACTGAAATCGACCGGTTTCGAACCGGCGTTTGATCTGGATGCTGCACTGGATGAGGCGCGGCAAATCAGCGGCCGGGATGATGCGGGCGCACATATCGAAGGGGGCGGCGTATGAGCAGACACTTTGTGATCGATGGTCAGAGAGTCCCGTTTGAAGAGGGAGAGACTGTCATGGATGCTGCGCTGGCTGCCGGTGTCTATATTCCCCACCTTTGCCATAACCCGGAATTCCAACCGCATGGTAGCTGCCGGTTGTGTATGGTGACTGTCAACGGCCGTCATTCAGCGGCCTGCATCACTCCTGCGGCCGATGGCGCCGAGGTGGAAAACAATAGCGATACGTTGATGGCGCAGCGTCGCACTCTGCTGCAGATGCTGTTTGTCGAAGGTAATCATCAGTGTCCCGCATGTGAAAAAAGCGGCGCCTGCCAGCTGCAGGCCGTTGCCTACTATTGCGGCATGCTGGCGCCGGAACTGACGCATCTTTATCCCAAGCGCGAGGTGGATGCCTCTCACCCGGATGTGGCCATCGACTTCAATCGCTGCATCCTGTGCGAACTCTGCGTACGCGCCAGCCGCGATGTCGACGGCAAGGATGTTTTTGCCATCAGCGGGCGGGGGATCGGAGCTCACCTGGTGGTGAATTCTGAGAGTGGAAAGCTTGGCGATTCGCTGTTCGATGCCGGCGACAAGGCGGCGCATGTCTGTCCGGTTGGCGCGATACTATTCAAGCACCGTGGTTATGATGTGCCTATCGGAGAGCGTCTCTACGACCTCGAACCGATCAGCAGGGTTGGCGATGTCGCTGCACAGGAGGAGGATTACAATGGCTAACAAGGTAAAGGTTGCGACCGTCTCCCTCGGTGGCTGTTTTGGCTGTCACATGTCGCTGCTGGATATTGATGAACGTCTCATCGAGCTGCTCGAGCTGATCGAGTTCGACCGCTCGCCGCTGACCGATATCAAGCAGATCGGGGAGTGTGACCTGGGGATTGTCGAGGGTGGCGTGTGCAATGCCGAGAATGTCGAGGTGCTGAAGGAGTTTCGCCGTCATTGCAAGACGCTGGTCTCATTCGGCGCCTGCGCCATCAGCGGCGGTATCCCTGCGATGCGCAATCAGTTCACGCTGACCGAGTGTCTCGAGGAGTCATATCTGCAGGGCGTGGGCCTCGTTGATGCGCACATACCGGATGACCCGGAAATCCCCTTGCTGCTGAACCAGGTGCATCCCATCCATGAGGTCGTCAAGATCGACTACTTCCTGCCGGGCTGTCCGCCCTCTGCAGATACCATCTGGACTTTTTTTCAGGAGTTGCTGTCAGGCAAGCCCATCGAGTTCGCTTACCAACAGATACATTATGATTAGATTATGACAAAC
>DAOUQU010000057.1 GCA_030625445.1 Gammaproteobacteria bacterium | reverse complement strand
GCGGCCAGGGCTGTTCCCAGCTGAATGGCATCAGGTGTTCTCAAACCATAGATTGCGCGTAAATGTACAACCTCATCGGCGATGCTCATGTCCAGAGGGAGAAGCGTAAGATTATCAGAATAACTGAAGTATTCGCGATATTTGCGGGCCAACGGACGATTGCCCTGACGTACGGGATGGGTAGTTATTTCGATGTAAGTGATAATTGAAGTGATGACCTGCGCATTACAACTATAGACTTGATCGAAAAATGTTTGCATGGCGGGCAGATAATCGGGGTGATTTTCGAAAAAATAGATAAAAGGGGATGTATCGACGAATATGATATCCCCGTCACGGAGCTTCAACCCCATTCATCACGCTCCTGCCGAACATATTCCATGACATCGATCTCTTTCCAGCTATCGGCGCCCAGTCCCGCAGCTTTGCGAAAGTCAAGTTTGTGACAATCCGGCTTGCCTCTTTTTTGAATTGGGGAGAGACGCGCCAGAGGTTTTCCAGCGCGTTCAATAATAATCTCCTCATGAAGCAGGGTGACGCGATTTAGCAATTCGCCCAGTTTTTGACGGGCTTCGACAGCAGTTACCTTGGTTTGCATCTTCGTACCAGCATGATCATAATGATTAATATGATTATGCTGTATTTACAGAGAAATGGCAACGCTGAAAAATCGTCTGGGACAGCGCCGACAACCTGCGCGCCAATTCAAAACTGACCGCCGCTGAATACAAAGACCCGGTATTGTGTCTGATCCTGCTACGCTTATTAGCGCCCTACGGTGTTGATTTATGTCATTGCGAGGTACGAAGCAATCTCAGGGGCAGGATGATGTACAGGGAGATTGTGCGTTTCGTCTGTGCTGTCATACACATTAAAGAGGTGTGTATAGATGCGTACCAATATTGTGCTGGATGATAATCTGGTAAATGAAGCCGTGTGCGCTCGCAATGACGGCATACACATGGATTATTTGAGAACTCACCGGTAGATTGGCTGAAATCTTTGTAGCTCGAACAGGTTTGTACTAGAATGCAAATAGCACACATATATTTGAGGATATAAAATCATGCCCCAATTACATTGCTATCTCCAGGAAGATTTGGCAAAAAAGCTGCAGGAAAAAGCCCGGCATGCCCACCTCTCAACCTCCAAATATCTTGCCCTGCTCGTTGAGCGGGAAGTTGAAACCCAGTGGCCGGAAAATTACTTTGAGATATTCGGGAGCTGGCAGGGTGAGTCGTTGGAACGGGCGGATCAGGGCGGCTATGAAACACGCCTGGAACTGGAGTGATGTTTCTACTTGATACGAATGTCTGTATCCACCTGCTGAATCAGAGGCATGCAGGCATCATGCAGCAATTTCAGCAACATGCCCCCGGCGATATTGCGCTCTGCAGCATCATTAAATCAGAGTTGCTTTACGGCGCCCGTCATAGTCGGCAGGTTGAGGCCAATCTGCAACTGTTGACACGGCTCTTTGCGCCGCTCACCAGTCTGCCTTTCGATGACCGCTGTGCAGAAGAGGCGGGGGTTATCCGCGCTGATCTTGCGGCTCAAGGCAATCCTATTGGACCCTACGATGTTTTGATCGCCGCCACTGCTCGCGCCAACGATGCCGTGCTCGTTACTCATAACCAGGGTGAGTTTTCCCGGGTTACCGGGTTGCGGCTGGTGGATTGGGAAGTGTGATTGGGGAGAGTATAGTGGATCCCATTATCAAGACAGTAGTTTAAGCTACGCGCTGTCATGAGGAATGAGAGCAAATGAGAACGATAAAAAAGCGGAAGGTCTACTCAGCGGAGTTCAAGGCAAAGATAGGCCTTGAGGCGCTTCGAGGAGAGAAAACGATCAACGAGATTCGCTGGCGCCCAAGCTGGAGTTTGGGCACCAGGGAAGTGCGGTATGTGGGGGCGTCTCTTCTGAGCGCGATAATGCACGGGGTTTTCGAGAACATACCAAACCACGTAAATTCTCGAAAAGTCCGTGTGAATACTGTCATTGCGCGGTACGCAGCAATCTCAGGGGCGGGATGATCTACAGGGAGACTGCACGATTTGCCTATGCTAATATACACATAAAGAGGTGTATATAGATGCGTACAAATATTGTGCTCGATGATGATCTGGTGGATGAAGCCATGCACTTTTCCCACGTAAAAACTAAACGGGAAGTCGTCGATCTGGCGCTGCGGGAACTGGTGGCCCGCCACCGGCAACGACGGCTCAAACGTCTAAAGGGCAGGCAACTGATCGATGATGACTACGATGTTCGACGGGTTCGGCAGGGCATGAACCGTGGTATTGGTTGATACCACTGTCTGGATCAATTGGTTGCGTAACAGTCAGGATTCAGCGGTTCTAAGCCTGGACAAACTACTCGAAGAAGGTGATGCGGTGCTGGCGCCGGTCATCCTGCAGGAGATCCTGCAAGGTGCGGCATCTGCCGCCGCCCTGATTACACTGCGCGAGCAATTCGAGGCGCTTCCTATGCTATTGCCTAACGCAGCGACATACGCGGAAGCAGGCGCATTGTATGCCCGCTGCCGCTGGCAGGGGATTACACCACGTAGTCCCCACGACTGCCTGATTGCCAGGCTGGCCTTCGAAAACAAGGTTCCGTTGCTGCATGATGATCGTGATTTTGAATACATTGCCAGCATCGAGCCTGGCCTGCTGGCATGGCGGGATCTTCCTGGATGAACTGTTGCTGGCGCCCAAGCTCCTGCTTGAGCGCACGATCCTCGAAGCTGTAGCTTTCTGTACAAGTGGCTTCGCAACAGCATCATGCGCACTGTTTTCGAAGCTGGAGCTTCTCAATGTTGGTTCCCAGGCCGGAGCTTGGGAACCAGTTAAATTAGCATTAAGAAGTTGCAGTACTCGAATACATCGAGTTGAAATGCTATTGCATTATTGTTTCTTATACAGCGCAGGCTGAAAACGCGCTACCCGCACCATGTTGTCCTCCACCTGCATGATCTCCACCGGGTAGCCGGAGAGCAGCAGGCTGATGTTTGCTTCGGGGATTGATTCCAGGTATTCCAGGATTAGCCCGTTGACGGTTTTCGGACCGTCGAGCGGCAGTTTCCAGCCTGTGTTTTTCACCAGTTCACGCACGTTGGCGTTGCCGCTGACCATGTAGCTGCCATCCTCCTGCCGATGCACCTCCTTGATCGATGCCGTCGGATCCGTGGTGAATTCACCGATGATCTCCTCCACCAGATTGGCAAAAGTCACCAGCCCCTGCAGATCGCCATACTCGTCAACGAGTAGTCCCAGGCGCCGCCGGTCGCGTTGAAAATTGATCATCAGGGTGCTCAGTGGAGTGCCTTCCGGAATGTAATAGGGCTCTCTGCTATGCTTGCGGATGCTCTCCTTGCTGAGTCTTTTCTGCAGAGCCAGCTGCAGGCACTGGCGGCTGTGGATGGTGCCGACAATATTGTCGAGGCTGCCGTCGAAGACCAGGATGCGGGCGAAATGGGTGTGTTCGAGAAAGTCCTCGATATCATCATAGGGATCCTGCAGGTCGATGCCGGTCACTTCATTGCGTGGCACCATGATATCTTCAGCGGTAGCCTTTTCGAGATCAAGAATGCCGATCAGCATCTGTTGATCACGATCACGGATCATTGCGCCGGCCTCATTGACCACAGTGCGCAGCTCCTCCTGGCTCAGTGATGTTGAGTCGTTGCCGCTGCCGGAGAGTCCCAGCATCCGCAGGTGCAGATGGGTGATGCGGTTGATGAGCCACACAAGCGGATAGAGAATTTTTAGCAGCAGGGTATAGACATAGGCGGCCGGGAAGGCGATGGTTTCCGGCCGGCTGGCGGCGACGGTCTTGGGAATGACCTCGGCGTAGATCAGCACCACCAGGGTTAACAACCCCGTGGCGATGGCGATTGCCGGTTCACCGCCGAGCCGCAATGCGACGATGGTGGCCAGCGCCGAGGCGAAGATATTGACGAAGTTGTTGCCGAGTAGAATCAAACCGATGAGACGGTCAGGCGTCTCGAGGAGTTTTTCGGCGAGCTGTGCCCCTCGATGGCCCTGCTGTGACAGATGCCGCAGGCGGTAGCGATTGAGCACCATCAGGGCGGTCTCGGAGCTGGAGAAGAATGCAGAACAGAGCAGGAGAAGCAGCATCGTGGCAAACAGCATGCCGGTTGATATGTCGCTCAACAGGGGTTACTCCAAGAGTAGATAGAATGAGTCAATGGAACCCTATCAAATCGATTTTTTGAGGCTGTGTCAAGGTTGTGTTACCTTAGGCGCAATTTTTGTGGTTCCGCAATATGCTTGTTTATAGAGCGGGGCTCTACTGGAGAGAACAATGAGTGAACTCAAGGCGCTGCTTTTTGATGTCGACGGCACCCTTGCCGATACCGAACGTGATGGTCATCGCGTGGCCTTTAATCTGGCTTTCGATGATGCCGGTCTGGGCTGGCACTGGTCGGTGGATGACTATGGGTGGCTGTTACAGGTGACGGGCGGCAAGGAGCGCATGCGCTTCTTCATTGAGCAGAAGCAGCCTCCGCTGCCTGCAGATGTCGACCTGGAGAGCATGATACCGGAGTTGCATCAATCCAAGACAGATCACTATACGCGTCTGCTGGGTGAGGGACGTATTCCATTGCGGGTCGGTGTTGAACGTCTCATCAATGAGGCGAGAGAGAGCGGCATGCGCCTGGCAATCGCGACTACCACCACGCCTGCCAATGTCACGGCGCTGCTGGAAAATACCCTCGGTGCCGAGAGTATCGGCTGGTTCGAGGTGATTGCTGCAGGTGATGTGGTGCCCGCCAAAAAACCTGCTCCGGACATCTACGAGTGGGCGATGCAGCAGATGCAGCTGCAGCCTGCCGAGTGCATCGCTTTTGAAGATTCGGAAAATGGTGTTATCTCTGTTAAGGATTCCGGGATCAAGGGGATCCTGGTGACCACCAATCACTATACCGAGGAGCATGATTTTAATGGCGCTACCACGGTCATCGACCAGTTTGGCGATCCGGGGAGTCCGCTGCGCAACATCGATGGTGTCAGGATCGATGGCGGCTTCGTCGATATGGCCGCGGTGCGGCGGATTCATGCTGCTGCGAATTAACATGCGGCGCAATGCGCTCCGCTTATTGACGCCCTACAATGATGAAAATGAGTGAATGACTGCTAAGCGCATTGCTAACATCCAGCCATTTTACGTGATGGATCTGCTGGCGCGAGCCCGAGAGATTGAGGCGCAGGGCAGGGAGGTGATTCATCTGGAGGTGGGCGAACCCGATTTCGTAACGCCACAGCCTGTCATTGATGCCGGTATGCGAGCTCTAGCAGATGGTAAGACCCACTACACGCCGGCGCTGGGGCTGCCCGAACTGCGTGAGGCGTTGAGCCGCTGGTATGCCGAGCGTTTTGACATCGATGTGCCCGCCGGGCGGATTGTGATTACACCGGGTTCATCGACCGGACTGCAGATGCTCATGAGTGCGCTGGTCGATCCGGGTGACAAGGTGCTGCTGCCTGATCCGGGCTATCCCTGCAACCGCAACTTTGTCTATCTGTGTGATGGCGAGCCGGTTTCGCTTGTAGTTAGCGCAGAGAATGGCTGGATTTCCACACCCCGGCAGGTTGCCGATAGCTGGGATTCGGCCACCTCTCTGATGATGGTCGCCTCACCCGCCAATCCAACAGGCGCTGTGCTGTCGCAGCCACAGCTTGAAGCGTTGGTGCAGCAAATCAAAACTCTTGGCGGTTATCTGATTGTCGATGAAATCTACCAGGGATTGAGCTATGAGACAGCCCCTGCGACTGCCCTGGAATTTGATGCCGAGCATCTCTTTGTGGTCAATAGCTTCTCCAAGTACTTCGGCATGACCGGCTGGCGTCTGGGGTGGCTGGTGGTTCCGGAGTCCTTTGTGCCGATCATGGATAAACTGGCGCAGAATCTCTATCTCTCTGCGCCGACCATCTCCCAGTATGCAGCGCTGGAAGCTCTAAAACCGGAGTCTGTGACAATTCTGGAGCAACGCAGAGATGCGTTCCGCCAGCGCAGGGATTATCTCTATCCGCAGCTGCAGCAGCTGGGTTTCAAGCTTTCGAATCCACCTCAGGGTGCCTTCTATCTCTATGCGGATTGCAGTGAATTGTGTGATGACAGTTTCAGTTTTTGCCATCAACTGCTGGAAGAGCAGGGCGTGGCAGTGACGCCGGGCAGGGATTTCGGCAACAACCGGCCGCAGCAGCATCTGCGCTTCGCCTATACGACCACCATCAAAAAGATGCAAAAGGCAGTCGAGAGAATAGCCGGTTTTTTGTAAAACGCCATGATCCACGAACAACAGGCCGACTCCTTTCGTGTTGCAGACCTTCCCTGCGTTCATGGCGGCCCTGTTGCCAGCGGCGTCATACGGGCAGTGCCGGAAGACTTCTATGTCGAGGAGAGCCTGCCGTTTGAACTCTCTGGCGAGGGTGAGCATCTCTACCTGTTTGTCGAAAAGAGGGAACTCAACTCCGGTGATGCCGCCAGGCTGCTGGCAACCGCAGCCGGTTTGCGCCGCCGCAAGGTGAGTATGGCAGGCCTCAAGGACAAGCATGCCGTGACACGCCAGTGGTTTTCACTGCATCTTCCGGGAATGCCGGATCCCGACTTTTCTGAGCTGCCATCCGGCGTGCGCATTCTTCAACAGCAGCGTCACACGCGCAAGCTGCGCCGCGGCGCCATCAGGCTGAACCGTTTCAGGCTGCTGGTGCGTGATCTGCAGGGCGATACGGATCTGCTGACGGAGAGGCTGCAGCTGATTTCCCGGCATGGCTTTCCCAACTATTTTGGCGAGCAGCGATTCGGCCGGGGCTATGGGAATCTGCGGCGCGCCATTGCGGTACTGGAACGTGGTGCGACACGCTCTCCTGTCGAGGGGATGTATCTCTCTGCGGTACGCTCCATGCTCTTCAACCTGGTGCTGGCTGCACGTATTTCAGCAGGCAACTGGTGCAGCCCGATGTGTGGTGACGTGATGCAGTTGTCACACTCCAACAGCCTGTTTCGCGTCGATGATGCCGATGCCGAAATAATCAACAGGCTCTCCGAGAAGCAGATCCATGTCACCGGCCCGCTGGTTGGGCTGCCCGCCAGGATCATGCCTGAAGATGAGGCGCTGCAGTATGAGGAGTCGCTATTGAGAGAGCATCAATTCTGGGTCGAAGGATTGCGACATTGCGGCCTCAAGGTGGATCGCCGTCCACTGCGGGCGCCTGCTGGAGAGATTGAGTTCAATCTTCACGGGGATCAGTTGCAGCTGGAGTTCACACTGCAGCGTGGCAGTTACGCCACCTCGCTGCTGCGGGAAGTGCTGACGCAGGTTCCTTATTCCATGGATGTGTAGCATGTCGAATGCAATCAAAATAGGCGTCAGCGTATGTCTTTGTCTCGCGGCCGGAAGGCCGCTCCTACAGCAATGCGTTAATCGGGCGTAGGAGTGGTCTTCTGACCACGATTGAAAAGAGATAACATGCTGCACTTATCTGAAAAAATCACAATTGGCGTCAGCGCCTGTCTTGCCGGTCACCGGGTTCGCTATGATGGAAAAGATCAGCGCAGCTCGCTGATTGAGCATGAACTTGCGCGGCTATTTGAGCTGATTCCGGTCTGTCCCGAGGTTGGGGCAGGCATGGCTGTTCCCAGACCGCCGATCCAGATCATGCAGGGCAGGGCGGGGATCAGGGTGTGTGAAGTCGAGAATCACGCACATGACGTGACGCAGCAGCTGCAGGAGTATACGCAAAGCGTCATCGAGGAGTTGGGACCGGAGCTGAGCGGTTTTATCTTCAAATCCCGTTCACCGAGCTGCGGCATCGATGACACTCCCTGGTTTGATGAAGAGGGTATGCGGCAGTTATCGGATGGAGCGGGGCTCTTTGCAGGTAAGTTGATGGAGCGGTTTCCATTGCTGCCTCTGGTCGATGAGTGGAGACTGCAGCAGCCGCAGCAGTGCAGGGCTTTTATTAGACGTGTGCGGGAGTATGCAAACGGAAAAGAGAGTTAACCACTCCCCTACGGTTTTTTACCTCGTTCCCACCGTCCCCGGTGGGAATGCATATGGAGTTTTCCGCGAAGCCAGATATGCATTCCCACGCAGGAGCGTGGGAACGAGTAGAAGTGCAATCAGATTGTCAGGAACAATCATTGCCGCACCCCACCATGACATTGTCCGGTGCAATGCGCAGGCTTATTGACACCCTACACTCATTACTCACTACTCAGTCCTCATCCCTCAGTCCTCGCTACTATCCCTTCATCATTCCGCCGGCCGTGTAAACAACTCGCTGAGTTCATCGGCGGAGAGTTTCCATTGACCCTCCTGTTTGCTCTCATCATAGATGCCTTCCGCCAGGGAGCGTTTTCTCTCCTGCATGGCGAGGATTTTCTCCTCGACGGTATTCTCGGTGATCAGCTTGTAGACGAACACCGGGTTCTCCTGGCCAATGCGGTGCGCACGATCCATTGCCTGGGATTCGACTGCCGGATTCCACCACGGGTCGTAGAGAATGACCGTATCGGCCGCTGTCAGGTTGAGTCCGATGCCACCAGCCTTGAGGCTGATGAGAAACAGATCCACCTCTCCTGCTGTAAAGCAATCTATCACCTCGTCGCGTTTGCGCGTCTGTCCGGTGAGTTTGGCGTAGCTGATCTCTCTCTTCTTCAGCTGCTTCTCGATGACCGCCAGCATGGAGGTGAATTGGGAGAAAAGCAGGATGCGGCGTCCCTCCTCGAGCAATTCGGGCAGCAGATCCATCAGCAGTTCGAGTTTGGCCGACTCCTTCACCTGTTTCGCCTGTTCGAGAGAGAGCAGCGAGGG
>DAOUQU010000314.1 GCA_030625445.1 Gammaproteobacteria bacterium | reverse complement strand
GCGTATAGACAGCCGCGACTTCATGGTTGGATGCAATCAGCGCCTGTAACGCTGGGACAGAGAAGTCCGGTGTTCCGGCAAAAATTATACGCATTAAATCACAACCGCCTGGCGACTCTTCTTCTCCATTTTCTTGCGGATACGCTGTCGCTTCAGATTTGATAAATAGTCGACAAAAAGCTTGCCGTCGAGGTGATCGATCTCATGCTGAATACAGACTGCCAGCAGCCCTTCGTCTTCGATCTCAATCACGTTGCCATCACGATCCAATGCACGCACCCTGATATGTTCAGCTCGTGTCACAGTTTCGAATACTCCGGGAACAGAGAGGCACCCCTCCTCGCAGCTCTCCTCACCATCCATCTCAATGATTTCAGGATTGATCAGGGAGATCGGCTGGTCATGATTTTCACTGACGTCGAGCACAATAATTCTTTTGGCAACATTCACCTGTATCGCAGCAAGACCAATTCCCGGGGCGGCATACATGGTTTCAAACATATCATCGAGCAGCGTCTGGATCGACTCATCAACAGCCTCAACCGGAAGTGCGGTATTGCGCAGACGCGCATCAGGAAAGTGCAGAATTTCTAGTTTCGCCATATTCTTTCGTCATTTTTCGCCATATTCTTTCGTCATTTGATTCAATCTATTTCCTGAAACGCCGACTTCAGGTATATTCTCATAGCGTCTATGATATATAAAAATCACATTCATTTCCTGTATCTGCGCCGTGGAGCTGGAATCCGGGAGCCACAAGATATGTTCAAGCCAAGATTACACCTACTGACAGCAATCCTGATACTGCTTGTGTCTGCGCCTCTGATGGCTGTGCAGCTGCGTGACGGGCATCCCAACGAGGTGATTGTCGCTAAAGGCGATACCCTGTGGGATATATCCGGACGATTTCTGCAGCATCCCTGGGAGTGGCCCAAGCTATGGAAAAGAAACCCCTCGATCAAAAACCCGGACCTGATCTATCCCGGTGACCGCTTGAGCCTGACATGGGTCAACGGCCAGCCACGACTGGTTCGCCAGGGTAGACGCAAAAAAAATTCACCGATCGGGATCATCTCGTTGCGGGAGTTGCGCGCATTTCTCTCCCGACCCTATCTGCTGGATGACAGAGCAATCGAAAACTCCGGTTACATCATCGCTTTTCGCGAAGGCACGCTGATTGCAGGCCCTGGCGAGCGCGCCTATGCGCGTCACCTCGGCTCACTGGAAGAGGACTTCGAACCCAGCTCGACAAGCACCTGGAGACTTCCGCCAGGCGTTACACTCCCTCCAGGCTCAGGCGAACTCCCGGAAGGGTTCAGGTTCGTGGAGGGCAAGCCCGGGAAAAAAGTACGCAGACCGACTGCCACACACTTCGACATCGTGCGGCCCGGGGATCTCTACAAGGATTATCAAACAGGAGAGGTGCTCGGCAGAGTCGCGCTCTATATTGGTACAGCAAAGCTGCTTCGTGATGATGATCCCGCTACCATCAAGATCACTTCAACGACAATGGAGGTCATGCAGGGTGATCGTTTAATTCCATCTACGGAAAAAAAGATCAAGAATCTCTATTTTCAACCCGGAGTACCAAGTCAGCAGGTAGATGGTCATATCATTGACGTTCCCGGCGGCGTTAACATTGCAGGGCAATATAGTGTGGTCGCCATTGACAGGGGAGCAGCCGATGGTCTTGAACAGGGGGATGTGCTGCTTGTGAATACCAGTCAACGCCGCATTGTCGATCGCTTTGCGCCAAGAAACCGTGATGAATCCGAATTTCCTGAGAATCGCAATATGTGGGGAGAAGCAATAGTGACTCTCCCCGAAGAGAGTGCCGGAAAAATTATCATTTTCCGCGTTTTTCATCGTGTCAGTTTTGGACTCATATCGAGTGCAACCCGCTCCATCAAGAGCGGTTATCCTGTGCATAGTCCCTAATTAATCCTTGAGCGACCTGCATTTTTTACAAATGAATCAAATCAATAATGACTCTCGCAAAGACGCTAAGCTCGCCAGGAAAAACCTTTGCTGTCTTGGCGTCTTCGCCTACAGGGATCGTAGGTGAGGGGCGTGAGCAGGACGCGGAAGCTTGGCGAGAGAAAATGATCATTTTCATGCCTCATCAGCCTGAGACATGGTCTCACTAGAGTCTGTTCAAACAATAACAACAAGGAACCCGGGCAACGGAATGCTGAAATCAACTCAATCACAATGGCTCGCACTGATCCGGGCGCCGGGCATCGGATCCGGAAGCATGCATAAACTCCTGCAGCATTTCGGCTCGATTGCAGAGATCTCTTCTGCATCCGCCGGCCAACTGCATGCCGCAGGTCTCAAAC
>DAOUQU010000042.1 GCA_030625445.1 Gammaproteobacteria bacterium | reverse complement strand
CTGGGCATGAGCAGCGAGCCTGATCCATTGCCATCCCTGTTGCTGGGTGCAGTGAACATGACGCCGCTGGAGGTGACGCAGCTCTATCAGACGATTGCATCCGGTGGATACCGCTCGCCACTGCGTGCAATTCGTGAGGTTATGGGGCCGGGAGACAAGGCTTTGAAACGTTATCCATTGACTATCAAACGCACGGTGCCGGCCGGGCCGGTCTATCTGCTCTCCAGGGCGATGCAGTCCGTGGTGACCCGGGGGACATCCCGCTACCTGCTGAACGCATTGCCGAAATCCCTGAATCTTGCCGGCAAAACAGGCACCACTGATAATTTGCGCGACAGCTGGTTTGCCGGCTTCTCATCTGATTATGTCACTGTGGTATGGGTCGGACGGGATGATAACAAGCCCGCGGGTCTCTCCGGTTCCAGCGGCGCATTGCGTGTGTGGGCTGATATGATGAAGCCGCTAAAGCCATCTCCACTGGACCTGGTGGTTCCGGGCACCATCGAGATGGCCCGGGTTGATTCCGGCAGCGGCATGCTGTTCAATCCGGTGTGTGGAGGCAAAGGGGTTGAAAAGCCCTTCCTCAGAGGCTATACGCCTTATGAGGAGGCATATTGCGGTTCTGATCACCTGCTGGCGCCTGTTCCTTCACGGGGGGCTTCAAGTCAGGGAGGGCGGCCGGGAAGAGGATTCAGGGATAGCGATGGGCATCCTGATTTTAATGGTGATTCATGGGATAATAATCGATCCAGACCGTCAAAAAAGAGTAATGGCGGACTGGGTGGATTTCTAAGAGGTATTTTTTAATGAAAATATTGATTGTATTGGCGCTGCTGCTGTTTGTTGTTCAATTGACAGGCTGTACCAACTCTACGCCACGTCTAAAGCCTGCACCGGTTTACCAGCATGGAGAGCGGGTTGGTGGAGGTTCGACAAGTGCGCTTGAGATGCCTGAAGTCGGAACAGAAGAGGGCGGTGAGTTTGGTCAGGAGCCTGGAGAGGAGTACCGGGTCAGCGAACTTGAGAGTGAGGTTCCGCAGGCGCCAACAGATTCACCTGTCACGGATTTGAGCAGCAACTCTTTATCGTCCGGAGGTGAGCAGGTTGCCTATGCCGGTTCTGACGATTCGGGCGCCTCCATGGGGAAGGCGGCGAAATCATTGCTGGAGAAGGCCGAGTCTCAGCAGCAGGCCGGCGACCTCAGTGGCGCAGCATCAACACTGGAACGGGCCGTGCGTATCGAATCGCGCAATCCGCTGCTGTGGAATCGCCTGGCGAATGTGCGCCTGCAACAGGGACATAGTGATTTGGCGGTCGAGTTTGCCTCAAAATCGAGTGAATTTGCAGGTTCTGACGAGAATCTGAAACACAATAACTCCCAGATTATCGACATGGCGAATTCGCCCAGATGATATTGCAGCTAATCACCTGCACGTTGGTGAACCATGCCGGTTAATCTTCTCGACCTGGATCGCAGCGGCCTTGAGTCTCTGTGTCAGGAGTTTGGCTTCAAGGCCTATCAGGGACGCAACCTGCTGAAGTGGATTCACAAGCACGGCGTGGTCGATTTTGATGCCATGACGGATCTGCCGAAGCGGCTGCGTGATGTGCTTCAGCAGCAGACGGAGATTCGCCTGCCGAAGATCGTTTTTGAACAGCCCTCCCTTGACGGCACGATCAAGCGGCTGCTCGAAATAGAGGGTGGGCAGCGCATCGAGACGGTCTTTATTCCCGAGGAAAACAGAGGCACTCTGTGCGTCTCCTCACAGGTTGGCTGCGCGCTTGAGTGTTCATTCTGTTCCACAGCACAGCAGGGTTTTAATCGCAATCTGAGCGTCAGTGAGATTATCGGGCAGGTATGGCTGGCTGTTCATTTGTCCGGAGAGCAACAGGCAGTGACGAATGTGGTCATGATGGGGATGGGTGAACCGCTGGCGAACTTTGATGCGGTTGTCTCGGCTATGGATATTATGCAGGATGATCTGGCTTATCAACTCTCCAAACATAAGGTGACACTGAGTACTTCGGGTATAGTTCCGGCATTAAAGGCGCTGCGGCAGGCAACGGATGTCTGCCTGGCCGTGTCACTGCATGCAGCAGAAAACCAGCTGCGTGACGAGTTGGTGCCTATCAATAAAAAATACCCGCTGGAGCAGTTGATTCCTGCCTGCAGGGAGTACATCAAGGATGACAAGCGCCGCAAGATCACCTGGGAGTATGTGATGCTGGATGGGGTCAACGACAGCAATCGTGATGCCCGGGCTTTGATCCGCCTGCTTGAGGGCATTCCCTCCAAGGTCAATCTGATTCCCTTTAATCCGTTTCCCGGTACAGCATATCGCTCTTCTCCTGCTGATCGTATTGAAGAGTTCCGTCAGAGATTAAGGCGATCCGGAATGATTGCTACCACACGCAAAACCCGTGGAACTGATATTGATGCAGCTTGCGGGCAGTTGGTCGGCAAGGTGAGTGATCGAAGCGGCCGTCAGTTGCGTATGGCAATGAGGGGCAGGTGATGAGAATAACACTACAGCGCTTTTTATTGTTGTCGATACTGCTGTTGCTCGCTGCCTGTGAAACGACGGGCGGTAGAGACCCGGCTACAAATATGATCCGCTATGGAAGTGACAGCCCCGCTGAGAATCATGTGAGAATTGCAAAGGGCTACCTGGAGCAGGGGCAGATGGTTTTTGCGCTGGAAAAGGCGCAAGAGGCGGTCAGGATTGATCGTAATCATGTTGAGGCTCAGGTCGTTCTGGCATTGATCTACCAGCGAATGGGAGATTCCAGCATGGCCGCAAAACACTATTCCCGTGCCAAAAAGCTGGCGCCAAATGACCCGTTGGTAGCAAATGCCTATGGCACTTTTCTGTGTACAGAGCGACGTTATGCTGAGGCTGACTCCGAGTTTAATATGGCCGCGGCAAGCGTCATGAATCCCTCTCCATGGGTTGCCTCGACCAATGCAGGTTTATGCCTGGAGAGCAGTGGGAAATTTGCTTTAGCGGCGACTCGCATGCGCCAGGCGCTGCAGCAAAATCCAGACTATATGCCGGCTAAAAAAGGCCTGGCCAGATTAACCCGTTAATCAGAAATCAACAGGATTTCAACAGATGACAGAGATCGATGAGGACGAGAGTCATATCGCAGTGAGTGAAACTGTCGGCTCTTTATTAAAGAGCGCACGTGAAGCTGCAGGGATGACGCTTGAGCAGGCGGCAGAAAAACTGCATCTGCTCAAGGCAACGGTCATTGCACTGGAGGCGGATGATGAATCCCAACTTCCGTCACGCGTCTTTACACTGGGATATCTGAAAAACTATGCACGCATCGTTGATGTTCCCGAAACGCGCATCATGGAACTGCTCAAGGATGAGGTTGAAGAGGTCAAACAGGTCAGGAACTTGCAGCAGCCTCGCGCACCCCGGATCAGAATCCGGAGCCGAATCCGGACACGTCAACAGGCTAACGGTGGTCGTCTATTTGTTAAAACGATAACATTATTGATTGCGGTTGCAATGATTGTGCTGCTGGTTCTCTGGTGGCGGGGCACAATTCAACTGCCGGATTTGAGTGGCTTGCCATTTCTCTCTACCACTGCAGAGAAAAGCGCCGAGTCAGTTGTTGATGATGGCTCTGAAACGCTCACATTGTCCATCGGCGGTGAAGCTGCTTCGCCGCAGAAAACCGAGCTTGATCCGGATGCGGCTGTCGCTCCGGAGGACTCCCTCAAAGAGAGCTCGGAGCCGCCTGTCAAAGAGGGCATTGATGAGAACAGCATCGAGTTGTCACTTGATCTTGATAGAGATGACAGTGCCGCAACCCCCGGGGTTGAAGAGAGCACGCAGAACACATCGGACGAGGCTGACAAAATATCAATAAAGGATACAGCAGCAGGGGCTGTGGTTGAGAGCGTTGCTGCAGGTGCAGCAGCCGGGAGTGGCGATGCGGCCGACATTGCTACCGCTGATGCCGCTGAAGAACCACAGGCAAGCAGCGAGGGGAAGGTCACTCTTGATTTCAGCGATAAATGCTGGGTGAATGTCAATGATGCCGAAGGTAACATTGTTCTGTTTGGCGATATTCCGGCTGGTTCGAGCAAAACATTGGAAGGAAGCGCACCCTTTACCTTTGTGCTGGGTAATGCGGCCAAGGTAAAAGTCTCTATTGATGGACGTGCTTACGATATTGCGCCTCATATCAAGGGCGGTGTGGCGCGTTTTTCTCTGGGTGAGCCTGGCGAGTGAAAAAGATCCAGTCAATTCGCGGCATGCACGATATTCTGCCGGGGGAATCCCGTCTGTGGCAGTTTGTTGAAGAGACTGCAAAATCAGTTTTTGACAGCTTTGGGTATCAGCAGATTCGCACCCCGGTGATGGAGCAGAGTGATCTGTTTCTTCGTGCGATCGGTGAGGTTACAGATATTGTTGAAAAGGAGATGTACAGTTTCGATGACCGCAATGGTGATAGTCTGACACTGCGCCCGGAAGGGACCGCCGGTGTTGTTCGGGCCTGTATCGAACATGGACTGTTGCATAACCAGATTCAGCGTTTATGGTATCAAGGAGCGATGTTTCGCCACGAACGTCCGCAAAAGGGACGCTATCGGCAGTTTCACCAGATGGGTGTCGAGGCATTCGGCATGCAGGGCCCGGATGTTGATCTGGAGATCCTGCTGATGACAGCAAGGTTATGGCAGCAGTTGGGCCTCGATGGGGCTGAATTGCAGTTGAATACCCTGGGAACTGTGCAGGAGCGGACAATCTACCGTCAACAGCTTGTAAAATACTTGTCACAGCATCGTGAAAGCCTGGATGAGGAGAGCAAGCGCCGTCTCTCAAGTAATCCATTGCGCGTGCTTGATTCAAAAAATCCCGAGGTTCAGCAGGTGGTCAATGATGCACCGCTGCTGATGGAGTATCTGGGTGATGAATCGCGCTTTCACTTCGAACAGATCTGTGAGGGATTGCAGGAGGCTGGTGTAGACTATACTGTCAATCCGAGACTGGTGCGCGGGCTTGACTACTATGTACTCACGGTATTCGAGTGGGTCAGTGATCGCCTGGGTGCGCAGGGAACCATCTGTGCGGGCGGACGCTATGACGGACTGGTTGAACAGCTTGGAGGCAAGCCGACGCCAGCTGTTGGTTTCGGCATGGGGCTGGAGCGGGTCATCTCGCTGCTGGAAGAGGATCCCCCGGTCAATATGAAAAAGGGTGCGGATATCTATTTTGTCGCATCAGGAGATACGGAAATCAAAGCGCAGCTGATAGCAAACAAGCTGCGCCGGAATATGACAGATGTACAGATCGTGACGAATTGCGGTGGCGGGAGTTTCAAGTCGCAGTTTAAAAAAGCTGATCGCAGCGGCGCCCGTTTTGCACTGATTCTGGGAGAAGATGAACTGCAGCGGGGCGTGGTTGGCGTGAAATCGCTGCGCGAAGATAGAGCGCAGAAGGAAGTATTGATTAATGATTTACCGAATTATCTGGAAGGTTTAGTCGAATGAATGAGATCCTCAGTGATGACGAACAGGTCGAGCGTATCAAGGCCTGGTGGAAAGCGAATGGTAACTCGATTATTGCCGGTGTCGTGATTGGCCTCGGTGGTTTCTTTGCCTGGCAATGGTGGGGGGGTTATCAGGACAAGCTGGCAGGGGAGGGTGCGGAGGCGTACGAGCTCTTTGAGCAGGCTGCCTTTGGCAATGATGCGAAAAAAACGGATGATGCCCTGGCGCAACTGCAGTCAAATTTTGGCGATACCAGTTATTCCCGGTTTGCTGCGATGGAACTGGCCAGGCAGCAGGTGAATGCAGGCTCTCTGGAAGCTGCAGAGAAAACACTGGGCAATTTGCTGAAGCAGTCAACTGACAGTGCACTCAAGCCACTGCTGGAGACTCGCCTTGCGCGTCTGTTGGTGGCTCAAAAACGGCTGGACGAAGCTGGCAAACTTCTGGATTCAATCAAGAGTGACGCCTATGCGGCAGAGATCGCAGCAATTCGTGGTGAAATCGCCTTCCTGCAGGGGGACATGAGCGGGGCCCGTGCAGCGTTGGAGGAGGCGCAACAGAAAGGCAGCAGTGACGAGAACATCAATTATCTCCTCGAAGAGATCGGGCTGCAGGAGTCATCATGAAAACATTGATACGCTTGATCCTGCTTGCAGTTGTTCTGTTCACAAGTGGCTGCAGTTTTTTTGGTATAGAGAAGTCAGCTGTCGAGGTGGCGGAACTGGCGCCGATTGCAGGAATGCAGGCAGGCCGCGTAATGTGGGAGCGTGATCTGGGAAAGGGCGCTGATGGTAAAGGGGTTACATTGGTAGCCTCTCTGGACGGTTCGACCCTCTATGTGGCCCATGTTGACGGCAAGGTGGAAGCTGTCTCTACATCAGGCGGTGCATCGCTGTGGGTAAATGACCTGGATATTCAGCTCGGCGGGGGGCCGGGCGTTGGTGACGGCCTTGTGATATCGGGTACTACAGAGGGGGAAGTCATTGCGCTGAGCCAGTCAACAGGCAGTGAGAGCTGGCGTGCAACGGTTTCAACCGATATTCCAGCGGTGCCGGTATCGGCTCGCGGAGTGGTTGTGATTCATACCAATGACGGCAAGCTCTACGGTCTGGATATCGCAACAGGTGAGCAGCTGTGGTTGTTTCACCGTACAGCTCCGGTATTGAGCCTGCGTGGCGCCAATAGCCCGGTTATCGAAGGCAACAGCCTCTATGCGGGTCTGGATGGAGGCAAGCTGGTGAAGCTGGATCTGATGAGCGGACGTCCTGCATGGGAAACCCCGATCGCTTACGCCAGTGGCCGTACCGAACTTGACCGTGTGGTCGATATTGACGGCTTGCTGGTATTGGGTCCATCCATGCTTTATGTGGTGACCTACCAGGGAGATATGGCGGCGGTCAATAAATCGGACGGTAAGGTGAAGTGGCGCACCGCCTACTCCTCCTACCAGGGAGTCATCAGCGATGGGCATTCACTCTATGCTTCAGATGCCAATGGCTATGTTGCAGCTGTCAGTCCGCAGAGTGGAGAGATCCTGTGGCGGCAAAAGGCGCTCTCCGGACGCCGTCTCTCCCCTCCTGTGATGGCAGGCAATCTGATTGCAGTGGCAGACCTGGAAGGCTATGTCCACTGGCTCTCACCAGTTGACGGTTCAATTGTTGCCCGTGTCGAGGCGGTCTCGTCCGCCGTACGTGCGCCACTCGTCGCACAGGGTGGAACTGTCTATGTCTACGGTGACGAGGGAGAGCTCGCCGCAGTGACGGCGCAATAGTGCATGCTTCCTGTCATCGCACTGGTTGGTCGTCCCAACGTCGGCAAATCAACACTCTTTAATCGTCTTACCCGAACCCGTGACGCCCTGGTTGCAGATCAGCCGGGACTGACCCGCGATCGCCAGTACGGCATCGGCCGTATTGGTGAGTTTCCCTATGTTGTGGTTGATACAGGCGGTCTCAGTGGTGAGGCCGAAGGTATCGATCCGCTGATGGAGCAGCAGGTGTGGCAGGCGATCGATGAGGCGGATCATATCCTGTTTCTGGTGGATGCCCGGGATGGGCGGAATTCCGGCGATGAGCAGATAGCTGAGCGCCTGCGCAGAACCGGCAAGGCAATCACCCTGGTTGTGAACAAGTGTGACAGTCTTGATGTGGATATGGCGAAGGCCGAGTTCTATGGTCTCAGTGGATTCGAGCCGGTCGGGATTACTGCGACCCATGGGCGCGGCGTCAACTCGCTGATCGAGGGCGTGCTTGCGACGATGCCTACTCCAGAGCCTGAGGATGAAGAGAAAAAAGGCATCAAGGTTGCCGTTGTCGGTCGTCCCAACGTGGGCAAATCGACGCTCATCAATCGCCTCATTGGTGAAGAGCGGCTGGTCGCCTTTGATCTGCCGGGCACTACCAGGGACAGCATCCCTGTTCCTTACGAACTGAACGGCCAGCGTTTTACCCTGATCGATACAGCGGGAGTCAGAAAACGCGGCCGTATCAGTGAGGCGATCGAGAAATTCAGCGTCGTCAAGACGCTGCAGGCAATCGAGGAGTCCAACGTGGTGCTGATGCTGCTTGATGCCCGACAGGGAATCACAGAGCAGGATACACATCTCACCGGACACGTTCTCGACAGTGGACGGGCACTGGTGATGGTGGTCAATAAATGGGATGGACTCACGTCGCCGCAGCGTGAGAAAGTGAAGGAGGAGCTGAAACGGAGGCTCTACTTTCTGAATTTCGCCAGCTGGCATTTTGTTTCGGCGCTGCATGGCAGCGGTGTGGGATTGCTGCTGAAGAACGTACAGCATGCCTACGCCAATGCTGTACGGGATTTTAAGACCAATCGTCTAACCGAGATCCTGGAGAGCATTGTCACGGAGCATCAACCGCCAATGGCGCGGGGCAGACGCATCAAACTGCGCTATGCGCATCAGGGGGGTAAAAACCCGCCGCGCATTATCATCCACGGCAAGCAGACTGATGCGGTTCCGGCTTCCTACAGGCGCTATCTGGTGAATCGTTTCCATAAGGTTCTGCAACTCAGCGGTACACCGATCCGGGTTGAATTCCGCACCGGTGGCAATCCCTTCAAAGAGAAGGCAAAGCGCAGCAGCAAACTCACGCCCGGTCAGAAATACAGGCTCAATAAAAAGAATAAACGGGACAGTTAGATTTTCGCAAGCAGCCAGTCCATCTGTCTGTTGCTGAGAATGCGTTTCAGGGTGCCGAACAGATAGGTCGGAAAGGTGACGTAGTAGCGAATTTTCGGGCGTTTGCTTTCAAGTGCATGCACCACCTTTTTCAGCACGGCTTCCGGCGGCAGGGTAAAGGGGGCGGCATCCCCCTCTTTTTTCAGGCGTACGATCATCTTTTCATAGGTTGCCTGATGAACACTCTGCTCGACATCGATATTCTCGACGAACTTCTGGTAGGCATTGGCGCGAAAACGACTGCGGATCGGACCGGGCTCGATCAGACTGATATGGATGCCGCTTCCACGAAGTTCAAGCCGCTGGGTGTCGGCAAGTCCTTCCAAAGCATATTTGCTGGCGTTGTAGGCGCCCCGGTAGGACATGGCTGCAAAGCCCAGTACCGAGCTGTTATGGATGATGCGGCCTGCATGCTGCTGCCGCATGACAGGGATGACAAGCCGGGTCAACTCGTGCCAGCCGAACAGGTTGGTCTCAAATTGGCCGCGCAGGGTTTCGCGCGTAAGATCCTCGACAGCACCGGGTTGACCATAGGCACCATTGTTAAAGAGTGCATAGAGCGAGCCGCCGGTAGCCTCCATCACGCTGTTGAAGGCTGCATGAATGCTGTCACTGTCACAATAATCGAGATAGAGGGCGGCAATGCCCAGGCTCTCCAGTTCATCGAGATCTGCTTGCTGACGTGCAGTCGCGAATACCCGGTAACCACGCTGATGCAGGCCCAGGGCAGTGCAACGGCCAATGCCGCTGGAGCAGCCTGTGACAAGGATGGATTTCTGTTGCATCTTTTGCGCCTGATTCTGGA
>DAOUQU010000360.1 GCA_030625445.1 Gammaproteobacteria bacterium | reverse complement strand
GTCTATTGCAAATCTTAATTCCAGCACTCAGCACTCAGCACTCAGTACTCACGTCTCAGTCCTATCCCTTCCCCTCAGTCCTCACTCCTGTTTTTTTGCCGCCCATAAAAATCCGGTACAGCAGCGGCACCATGATCAGTGTCAGCACCGTCGAGAATGCCAGTCCCCACACGATCGCGGTAGCGACCGGTCCCCAGATCAACGATTTTCCGCCCAGCCCTGTCGCCAGGGAGAAGAGGCCGGCGACTGTTGTCAGCGATGTGATAAGAATCGGTATCACGCGGCGTCTTGCCGCATATAGCGTGGCGTGCAGTACGCTCATTCCTGCCTGCAGGCGCGCATTGGCTGCAGAGATCAGCACAATGGCGGCATTCACCGCGATGCCTGCCAGGGCGACAACACCGTAAAGGGTGTAGAGGCTCAGCGGGTTGTTGGTGATGAACATGCCGAACACCACTCCGGTAAATGCCATCGGCACGGTGGCCAGGATCATGAGGGGTTGCCAGTAGCTGCGGAACTGGGTGCCGAGAATCAGGTACATCAGGCCGACTCCAAAGATAAACAGCACGCCTATCGAATCCATGCTCTCCTTGATGTCATCCAGCTCGCCCGAGAAGTCGAGATCGATATCCGCATATTGCGCCTTGTACGCATTCCACTCCTTGTTCAGGCGCGCATTGGCCGTCACGGTGTCAATCAGCGTGTCATCGAGATCGGCCTCGACGGTAATTGCACGCCGGAAGTTGTAGTGGCGGATGTTGCCCAGACCCTGCTGACGGGATTCTCGCACAAGTTCACCCAGCGGTATGCTGCCGCCATCGGAGAGAGGCAGGCGGAAATTCAGCAGTTCGGCAATATCGGCATCGATGCTATTGCCCGCTTTTACACGCACCTCCAGCTTCTCTCCGGCGTCACGCATCTCGGCGACCTTGATGCCGTCGACCAGCAGTTGAATGCTGCGGTTGACCTCGAGGGGGTTGAGGCCGGCGCGGTTGATGGCGTCTTCATCGAGGATCAACACCAGCTCCGAGCGGCCGCGGCTGGCGTCATCCTCGATATCCTTGACTCCCTCGATGGATGCGAGAATCTGGCGAATGGTGTTTGCCGCAGCGCGTATTTCGTCATAACGATCACCACGCACCTTGACGCTGATCGGCTTGGCGGTAGGCGGGCCGCCTGACATGCGCATGAAGGAGATCTGCATCGGTCCCGGGGTGTCGAGAACTTCATCACGCATCGCTTCGATCATCTCGTCGACGCTGCGCAGGTCGGCTGTTTTGGGATTGAGTCCAACCAGGATTTGCCCGTACTGATCCCCGAGACGGGGCTCCATTTCGGTAAACATATTGCCCGCATAGCTGATAATCGCACGCGTCTCTCCTTCATTGATGCGGGCCTTGACCTTCTGCTCGATCTGCAGAACCTTTTTCATGGTCTCTTCCAGCGGAGAGGCTGGCGGCATCTCGATATTGACGTAGAAGAGCCGCAGCGGGTCGGCTGCAAAAAAATCCATGCGCACCAGCCCCGCAGCAACCACCCCGATCGAGGAGAGAAACAGTAGAATGACCAGCGACAGAGAGAGCCAGCGGTGGCGCATTGCCTTGATGAGGATGCGCACATAAGCAATCTGGATGCGGTGCGTAAACTTCAGGCGATAGCTGTGGATGCGCGACGGCTTGTCGAAACTGATCTTGGCTGCAACTATATGCGCAGGCAGCATCCAGAACGCCTCCACCAGGGAGATCGCCAGGGCAATGGTGACCACCAGCGGGATCACGCGCATGAAATCTCCAAGGATGCCCGGCAGCAGCATCAGCGGCATGAATGCGGCCATGGTTGTCAGCACTGCAGTGGTCACCGGACGGGCGACTTCCCGCAGCGATTCAACAGCCGCGGTG
The DNA here is from genome assembly GCA_030625445.1 of Gammaproteobacteria bacterium. Taxonomy (GTDB): domain Bacteria; phylum Pseudomonadota; class Gammaproteobacteria; order Chromatiales; family Chromatiaceae; genus Sva-25. Next base: position 113 of record DAOUQU010000360.1, on the reverse strand, counting down.
AAGGCGTCGACGCCATGCCGCAAGCGGTAGTAGATCGCCTCGACCACCACCACGGCATCATCCACCAGCATGCCGAGCACGATGACGACGCCAAGCAGCACCGTCACATTGAG
>DAOUQU010000036.1 GCA_030625445.1 Gammaproteobacteria bacterium | reverse complement strand
GTTGGCGGAGGCGCACTTGCCATGCTCGCCTCTATGGCGATGTCCGCACTTAAAAATTCCGGACAATCCCCCTCCCGTCCTCCGCAAGCCCTGACCGAACCGCAATCCCGCGACGACGAGCAGGCGCTTGAAAATGATGCTGAGATCATAGTCAAGGCAATGATCAGCGCAGCCAAGGCAGACGGCAAGATTGATAATGCCGAGGTCCAGAAAATCGTTGGGAAACTGGATGATGGCGGCCTCAGCCAGGAGGAGAAGGATTTTTTTGTCTCCGAAGCGAATAAACCACTGAATCTTGACGGCGTTATTGCTTCCGCGGGCAACAAGCCGGAGATGGCGGCCCAGATCTATGCCGCTTCACTGCTTGCGATAGAGGTGGACACGGCAGCGGAGCAGCGCTATATGCAGCAACTCGCATCCGGTCTCCACCTGCATCCACAGGTGACTGCCCATATCGAGCGTACGCTTGGGGTCGCATAGGGAAGTTAGTCTACGGGGGAAGGGTTATCTATCACTGGGTTATAATACGCATCCAGATTCCCCTTCCCCCGAACCCCCATCCCATGGAGTTATTCAGAAGTTCCTTAGATACTGATATGAGCCGTCTGAAGAAATGTCCCGCTTCTGCGGGGCTTTTCTATTCGTTTGCTACGACCAACGGAGGTCCGAAATGAAATCTTTCACAAAGAGTCCCCTCCTCGCAATCCCTCTATTGCTGGCGACTCTTTCCGCAGGGTCATCAATTGCATCCGGCAGTAATAACTTCGGAGAGATTACACTGGAAGCAGGCTCCTCGGGAACCTGCATCTCGAGCCCTTGCAAAGTCTATTTCGTGATGCCTCCGGGCAGCGGCAGCTATGTGGTTTTAGCAAACAACATGAAAGTCGGCAGTTATCCGGCCGGCGAAACGGTTTCGCTCGGGGGATACTGGACTGGTTTGACAGTATTCAAAGTTGTCGGCAGCGATGTCGGGCCCACCAAGCTGAATGTGATCGGCAGAGAGTGACTCCAATAGTAATCTTTGAGTGGCAAACATCTTTACAAATGAGTCAAATTTCAATAATGACTCTCGCAAAGGCACAAAGCTCGCCAAGAAAAACCTTTGCGGTCTTGGCGTCTTCGCCTACAGGGATCGTAGGTGAGGGGCGTGAGCAGGACGCGGAAGCTTGGCGAGAGAAAATGATCTCTTTTATACCACGTCAGTCTGAGACTTAGTCTCGTTAGACAGATGATCAATATGTAATGAAAACCCTCATTCTCTACTCATCAACAGATGGACACACCATCAAAATCTGTCAGTTTCTGCAAAAGATCATTGAACGACAGGGTGATGAGATAACACTCATCTCCGTAGAACATGAATCAGGCATCAATCTTCAGGATTTTGACAGGATCATTATCGGAGCCAGCATTCGTTATGGAAAACACAGCCCGCTCATTATCGACTTCATCAACAACAACACCAGGATACTCAACACCCTGCCCAATGCATTTTTCTCGGTAAATCTTGTCGCCCGCAAGCCTGAAAAGAGAGAGCCGGAAACAAATCCATATCTGAAAACATTCCTCAAACAGATCTCCTGGAAACCCATGGAGCTTGCTGTGTTTGCAGGAAAGCTTGACTACCCGAGATACAAATTTCGGGATCGCCTGATGATCCGCCTAATCATGTGGATGACCGGAGGCCCCACAGACCGCAATGCAGTGGTGGAATTCACGGATTGGAAGCAGGTCGAGACTTTTGGCAGACTCGTGAGTCAGATGAAGCAAAGCCCGTAGGGTGGCAATAAGCGAAGCGCATCCCACCATTTTTTGGTGCACTGCGCGGTGCTTATTGACACCCTACAACCCCGATAGGAATGTTTAACCACAGATGAACACGAATGCACACAGCTATTGTTGCATTTTTTAATCTGTGTTTATCTGTGTGAATCTGTGGTGAAAAAATTTTTGGAGATTCTGGTTACTTGGGGGAAAATTTATACTTCTGTCCACCGATGGCGGCTTCATACATCAGCCCGCCCCTGGCAACCGTAAAGGTAGCCACTCCCTTGTAGTATGAGCCAACAGTTTTTGCATCATTCCTGCCTCCACTGATACCGGCAGAGCTGCCGGCTGTCGAAGCACTGGCGGAAGCGCCTGCAGTCACTGCCACGGCACTGGCATCGGCGCTAAACTCGAAGTTGCCATTGGTAAATTCATCAAAGGCGCGCTTGTCCTCGAAGAAGAGAATCTGGCTGAAAACCTGGCCGCCTAATGTCCAGCCCGCATTCCCTTTATACACCTTTGCATCACCAACAAACTCACCACTGGAAAAATAGACCTTCCCCTTGCCATAGGAGCCACCGATAAAAAAAATCCCCGCTTTGCCAACATTGGGAAACACGGCATAGCCATAGCTGTTATTAAAGAATCCGCCGCTCTCCCCGGCATTCCTGAATACCTTGATGGTATCTTCGTAACTGTCGGCCTGGGCCTCGGCAAAAGGAAGGAACAGAAGCAACAGAACAAGATATAGAGGTGTTTTCAGTTTCATATAGTTTCTCTTCATTGATACATGGCTTTGACAATTTTCTATCCGCCTGTTGATGATAACAGAGTCAAATGAAATTGGCTCACTGCTTTATATAATCGCGAAGCCTCTCAGCGATCTCTTCCGGTGACATGCCGAAGGCAAATTTGGTAATAAACCCGCCATTGCGCCCCAGCAGGTAGAGGCTGGCGGTATGGTCCATACTGTAGCGTTGCGGGTCACCATCTTTAGCGGGCACTTTTTCATAGCGCGCCCTGAATTTCTCGGCGACGCGTTTGGTCATCTCCGGGGAGCCGGAGAGTCCCAGCAAGCGGGGGTAAAAATAGGCTGTATAGCGCTTAAGAACCTCCGGTGTGTCACGCTGTGGATCTACCGAGATAAAAATGGGCTGTACCTGCTGTGCATCCTCCCCGAGCAGTTCCATCACATAACCCACACTTGAGAGTGTTGTCGGACAAATATCCGGACAGAATGTGTAGCCAAAATTAATCAGCTGAAACTGACCCGGGAAATCCTCATGAGTCACCGTCTGGCCATACTGGTTCATCAGCACATACCCCGGCCTTAACTTCTCCGAAAAACGCCTCTCTTCGATAGCATCCCTCTCAGCGCGGGATGAGGATTTGTCACCCACCTGAAATGCACTCACACAAGCCGAAATGGCCCCAAAATTTTCTCGCATCAGGTTGATATAAAAATCCGGGCCGGACGGCAGTTTGCTGCCGATAGAATCCAGCTCGACCGGGGTGACACCACTATCGGCAAGCAGCAGGTCAAGATGAGGCTCGTTGAGACTCAACTCGGTAAAGAGACAGTGAAACGGAGCCCCGGCAATCCAGTTTTTCAAAGCAAGCACTCCAGTAGCCACAGCTGCCGGAGCAGCAGGGGGGCTGGCCACGGTTCCTGCTACCTTCATGGCATAGGCCTGCTCGAAATAGTGATGCGTATCATGGTAGAAAAAGACTGGTATACCGCCCACATCCTTGTAACCGAACTCCATCTTCCTGTCTATGATGATCAGGGGTTCCAGCATGCGACCGCGATTGCGTTCATAGCTGTGAGAGTTCTCCGGATCGAGGCGCATTAACTCCCTGGTAATTTCATCCAGCAGGATCAGCATGTTGCGGGTATCCAGCCAGAACCAGGCATCACGCTGTTCTTCAGCCCCGCGCGACGGAAGCACTTTCATCTCTTCACTGGCCAATATCTCTATGATGTGGTCATTATCGGGCAACTGCGCAATTGCCTCGCCCAGCAGGGGCTCCAGCTCCACACCGGTCCAGATGACAAGGTCAGCACTGTCGAGCGCCTCCATCTGAACGGCATCAGGCCGGTGCTCCCATGGCGGTACCGAGCCATCCATCAACAACAGGGGTTCAGCCACACCCTGCATAATGCCTGCGACCAGTGAATGGATCGGTTTGATGCTGGTAACAACCCGCAGGGGCTCTTTGGCTGCAACGCTGCTGAATACTGCTGACAACATCAACAGCAGCGCCAATCTGAATAATCTGGTCATAGTAGGGTGATATCTATCAAAGAGAGAAAGTTAGCCAGGGAAAGAAGAGTTTAAGATCGATTGTTGTAATATCTCAATAACTACGTGCATTGAATACACTCTATTGAAACAGATGTCATTACCGCGTCGCCTCCGGCTCCTCGCAATGACAATATAGAGACGGGGTTATTGAGAACATACCGATTGTTTTTGTTCAATTGTTTTTAAAGCGCTGCTGCAGAAGTTCGATTTGCTGTGAGACATCTTCCTCAAAACCAGCCGGACCGGGACAGGGGCTCTGCTCCTGAATAAAAGCAAGGAAACTCTCGTTGGCAGCCTGGTCGAAAGCAAGCCCGAAACTGCGTTCCTTTGGAACAGTCTCCACAACAGCCTGCTTCATACGCGAGACCTGGTCGATATATTTACATTGCAAGGCTATTCCATTGAGCCTACCCAGAGCTTTTACAGCATCATAGCGGGCCTCATCATCTGCGACGACAGGAGATGTGGCAAGGAGTGAGGCAAGAACAAAAGGAGTGATGAAATATTGCATCCAGTGCTTCTCCGCAAGCAGGATATTCAGATATCGGGATACTACTCTATTTGCCTTCATAACACCTGCAAAAATTATCAATCATCAGAAGCAGAAATTCTCACGTATCTATTGCCTTCACTCTCAAGTATCAGGATATAATCCACAGCCACATCGTTACGGTTATTTATCACCTTAGGAAAAATAGTATGAGAGTTACCTTTTTCGCACTGCTGCTGTTGATTTCACCCCGGATATTCGCAGGTATCCCGGCCACCCCGGTGATGACCCTGTACCAGTTCAACGGCAATCTCGAAATCCCCTATTACGAGATCAACTCATTTGCCAAATCGGGAGCTACCAGGCCTGCAGGAGCCCTGAAACAGGGCACATCGCTGATCCCCTGCCTGGCGATCAAAAACGGCAAACCGCTGACCAGCAGTGGCGGCACTCCGTTTGTAGGCTTTAAGATCCTCCTCGATTCAAGCACCGCCACACCAGCCTCGGTCAAAAAATTCAACGACACTGTCAGACAGCGCAAGGCCATGACCGTTAGCAACCACCACTGCGACAGCAGCGTCAAGTATGTCATCAATATCCGTAAGCTCTTCGAGAAAAACAGAGCGCCGTTTTTTGATCCCCCAGGCAAAGCAACAAGCGGCAGCAGCGGCAAAGGGGAGTTGGATACGATTGTGCGCGCCTTTCACAACTCGTCTCAATGCGCGGGCGTCAATAAACGCGTCATCGGACGCCGTACCGCCCTGCAACGGGCGTGGGATAGTTTCATCGCCAAGAATCAAAGTCGCTGGCCGGGCAACTCCCTGAAACAGGCCAAGCACCTCGACTACACCATGCGCACTGCCATCTTCGAAGGCCACCTGGATCGCGGATGCAACGCCTACGGAGCCTGCGAGCGCAATATCATCGCGCTTTCAATACGCAATCGGGGTAAAGGGAGCTGTGCAAAATACCAGGGATGCAGCTTCAACGGTGACTTCAAGGGCGTCTCCTCCAAGGTCTCGCAATACAATATCTGGGATGAATACCTGACCCAGATCTCCGGCATCACCGCCTGCTTTTTACGCGATGATCTGGCCGGCAACAACAGCCACGATGGCCTCTATCCCAAACTGCAGAGCATGTATGCGCAAAATGTTCCGGATGTCGAGCGCATCCTGTTTGGCAGCGACAAAGATCTCAAGAAGATTTTTCCGGGCAACTCCTTGGCCGATATCAAGGCGCTCAGGCACTACTATCACGCCCCGGCGATGGGAAAATGCTTCCCCAAACACAAGCGGGTCGAGTACATCTCCGGAGCGGTGGCAACCAAAGGCAAAAACTTCGCCCTGATTGCCAACACCAGAATTCATGTCGACAAGGCTGCAAAGGGGGGCTATTTTTTCAGGGACGTCGATGTCGAGCAGCTGGAGGAGCGGGATGTCGTCAATATTCTCGATAGCTACAAAGGGTTCATCATCGACGGCAGAAAAGTCTCCCTGAATGCATCTTCCTGCCCGGCCTATGGAATTCCACGCGGCTGCAAAATGAAAAGTATCGGACGCTACCGCAGAACACCCGGCTGGCTGAATGCCGGCAAGCCGCTGGAGCTCAAGTGCAATATCCGGGATCGCGGTAAATCATGCAGCGGATCGGGAACACTGAAGAGCGTTAAAGTCGGCGGCGTCTGCGATACCCAGATGCGGCCGGTCTCCGGGGTACGATAAAGTTGGCAGTTGGCAGTTGGCAGTTGGCAGTTGGCAGTTGGCAGTTGGCAGTTGGCAGTTGGCAGTTGGCAGTTGGCAGTTGGCAAAAGTCTAGTCGAGTCATTGCCATCTGCAACTCTTTTTTGCTGTTTTTACTGCAAACTGCAAACTGAATACTGCCAACTTTGTTTTCCTGCAAACTTTTCTACCCGCACTTGCTCTCACCGCAGCTCAAGCAGGTCATACAGCCATCCATCATGACTACCGCCTTGGTATGACACTTGTCGCACAGGGTAGCGCCTGCCGGAAAATCACTTGAGTCATCCTCATCCTTCGCTGCGGTCTGTTGTTGAGTCGCTTCATACTCAGCTTTTTTCTGTTCGATCAGCTTCTTCTGCTCTTCATCGAGCTGGGGGTCGACGATCATGCCGATCATTTTCAGGTGTGATTCGATGGCGTCTCCAATTTCAGCAACCAGCGATGGCATGAACTTGCCGCCCTTCTTGAAATAGCCGCCTTTGGGGTCGAATACGCTGTGCATCTCTTCGACCAGGAAGGTGACATCGCCGCCCTTGCGAAACACGGCTGACATAATGCGGGTCAGCGCCAGGATCCACTGAAAATGATCCATGTTTTTGGAGTTGATAAAGACTTCGAAAGGGCGCCGTTTCTCATGCGGCGTCCCCGGGTTGAGAACGATGTCATTGATGGTGACGTAGAGAGCATGGTCCGACAGGGGTGTCTTGATCTTGTAGGTGCTGCCCAGCAGCATTTCGGGGCGCTGCAGTTTTTCATGCATGCGCACGATCTCTGCTTTCTCGTGGTGTTCGGGGCCGGTTCCGGCCGGTGCTGACTCTGCATCATCGGTTTGACTACCTGAGGCCTGCGGCTCTTCTGTTGCCGTTTCACAGGCTATGATTTTCTGGTCGATTTTCACTGGCATTTGGTTATCCTCTTGTTCGTGTTGCAGTTGGCAGTTGGCAGTTGGCAGTTGGCAGTTGGCAGTTGGCAGTTGGCAAGAGCCTAATCGAGTCATAGCCACCTGCAAGCTCTATTTCGCTATAAACTTTCTTTTCTTATCTTGCTGCATACTGCCAACTGAAGACTGCAAACTTGTTTTATAAGCGGCCATAGTAGCCCTCTTTGATGGCGTCGTAGAGATTGGCGGCGGTGTGAATTTCGCCGTCGTAGTCGATCTCCTCGTTGCCTTTGAGCTCGACGGTTTCACCGTCCTCGAGGGTGAAGCGATAGCTGGTATTAGCCAGGTCTTTCTCCTTGACCAGTACACCCTGAAAGGCTTGCGGATTGAAACGAAAAGTGGTGCACCCCTTGAGACCTTTCTCGTAGGCGTACATGTAGATATCCTGGAATGTCTCAAATGGATAGTCCGAGGGGACGTTGGCTGTTTTTGAAATCGAAGAGTCGATCCACTTCTGCGCGGCCGCCTGGACATCCACATGCTGCGTAGGCGTGACATCATCGGCAGTAATGAAATAATCGGGCAGCTTTCCTTTTCCATCACGGGCATCAGGATCCGCATCAGCGTTGATGAATGCGCGGTAGGCCAGCAGTTCACAGGAGAGCACATCAATCTTCTGTTTGCATTTTTTACCTTCGCGGATGATATTGCGGCTGTAGCTGTGGGCAAATGATGGCTCGATGCCGTTGCTTGCATTGTTTCCCAGCGAGAGACTGATGGTGCCTGTGGGAGCGATGGAGCTGTGATGAGTATAACGGCAACCGTGTTTACAAATGGCGTCAGTAATCTCTGACGGGAATTGCTGCATGTAGCGGCTGTATTTCGCCATCAGTGTTGCAGCACTGATTTTGTCTCCAAGGCTGACGCCATCTTTCTCCATTTCGGGGCGCGCTGCAAGCATCTCGGCAGTCACCTCAAAACTCTCCGTCAGCAGCGGCGCCGGCCCCTTCTCTTTTGCCAGTTCGATGCCGGTAAGCCACCCCTGCTCCGCCATCTCCCTGGCAACGCGCTCGGTGAATTGCAGTGATTCGGGACTGCCATATTTCATCTTCAGCATGGTGCAGGCAGAGCCAAGACCCAGAAAACCCAGGCCGTGACGGCGCTTGCGTATGATCTCGTCACGCTGCTGCTGCAGCGGCAGACCGTTGATCTCGACGACGTTATCCAGCATGCGCGAGAAGATCGCTACCACCTCGCGGAAACGCGGCCAGTCGAATGCTGCCTGACCGGTAAATGGATGCTCTATAAAAGTTGTCAGGTTGATCGAGCCCAGCAGGCAGGCTCCGAATGGCGGTAAAGGCTGCTCACCACAGGGGTTGGTTGCACGAATCTCCTCGCAAAACCAGTTGTTGTTCATCTCATTGACCTTGTCGATGAGAATAAAGCCGGGTTCCGCATAGTCATAGGTGGAGGTCATGATCAGATTCCACAGCCGTCTGGCGGGGATGGTTTCATAGACGCGGCAGGCAACTTCACCCTTGTCATTGGCGATGTAATCTTCGCTGAGCGGCCAGTGACGCCAGATGATGTTGCACTCATCTGACTCTATTTCATGCTCAGTGGCGGGGAACAGCAGCTTCCATTGCTGATCATCTTTTACCGCCTGCATGAACTCATCGGTAATCAGGCAGGAGAGATTGAACTGCCGCAGGCGGCCATCTTCACGTTTCGCCTTGATGAAATCCATGATATCCGGATGCGAGATATCGAACGTCGCCATCTGTGCGCCGCGTCGTCCGCCAGCCGAGGAGATGGTAAAACACATGGCATCGAAGATATCCATGAATGAGAGCGGTCCGGAAGTTCGGGCGCCGGCGCCGCTGACATAGGCGCCTTTAGGGCGCAGCGTGGAGAATTCATAGCCGATCCCACATCCCGCCTTGAGCGTCAGGCCAGACTTATGCAGAGTTTGCAGAATGCCGTCCATGGAGTCAGGAAGTGTTCCGGAAACCGTGCAGTTGATGGTGCTGGTGGCAGGCTTGTGCTGCAGTGCACCGGCATTGGAAATAATTCGGCCTGCAGGGATGGCGCCGTTTTTCAGCGCCCACAGAAATTTCGCATACCAGTAGGCGCGTTTCTCTTCGCCCTCTTCAACTTCGGCCAATGCCCTGGCAACACGCTGCCAGGTATCATCGAGGGTTTCGTCGACAACCTCCCCCGACATGGCTTTAAGGCGATATTTTTTATCCCAGATATCGAGCGAAGCAGGCTGCAGTGGAATTTGCTGCCGGTTCTCGGCTAAATCATGGATCCTGGCGATGTTTCTTGTGGTCATTGATGAACTCCTCCAAAGTGGTTGCTGCGGTTGGCTATTGATGCTCTTATTCCGCAACAATCGAAATAATTTCTATATATTGTGCTTTTCCTTAATAATAAACACTATATGTAGATTGTCAATGCTCTTTGTGAAAAAAATAACTGAGGGGCGTGCGTAGAGGTGGTCATCTGACAACGATTGAAAAGAGACCCCATGCGGCGCAATGCGCAGGCTTATTGACGCCCTACGGGTCTGAGTAGTGAGTAGTGAGTAACACGGATGCACACTGATTTTTCCCCATCAATTATCTGTGTGTATCTGTGGTTAAATTATTTGCTGTTTTCGATTCTTGCCCAGGAGTCGCGCAGGGTGACGACGCGATTCATAACCAGCTTGTCGGTGATCACGCTATCGCGGCAAAAGTAGCCTTCGCGTTCGAATTGAAAACGCTCGCCCGGCTGCGCATCGCCCAGCGAAGACTCCAACATGGCGTCTTCTATCATCACAAGCGATTGGGGATTGAGATGGTGTTTCCAATCTTCGATCTCCTTGTCTGCATCCGGCGCAGGATGAGAAAAGAGACGGTCATAGAGGCGCACTTCGGCCTTGACGCCATATTTTGCCGATACCCAGTGGATGACGCCCTTGATCTTGCGATCCGGCGGATTTTTGCCGAGAGTATCGGGGTCATAACTGCA
>DAOUQU010000254.1 GCA_030625445.1 Gammaproteobacteria bacterium | reverse complement strand
GGCGAGATTGCGCCGTTGATTCTCGATGCGCGCGACCGCCTCTACCTGGGGCGCTACTGGTGGTTTGAAAAAGAGGTTGCAGATGCACTGTTGGCACGCGCTCTTCCGCTGCTGCCTGATGAAGTCGACAGTGACCTATTGAGCCGGGGGTTGCAAAGGATGTTCGGGAATGACGATGGTGAAACTGATTGGCAGAGAGTAGCCGCAGCCGTGGCTGTGCTGCGCCGCTTCAGTGTGATTTCCGGCGGTCCGGGTACAGGCAAGACCTACGCAGTTATCACGATTCTGGCGCTGCTGCTGGAGCAGTTACAAGATTCAGGATTGCGCATCGCCCTGGCGGCTCCGACAGGCAAGGCTGCAGCGCGTTTGAGTGAATCGATTCGCAACGCAAAGCCGAACATCGCATGCAGTGATGGAATCAGGGCTCTGATTCCGGAGCAGGCATCAACCCTCCATCGCCTGCTGGGCATGCGTCCCGGTCAGGAGCAGCCCCGCTTCAACAAGGAACATCGGCTGCATGTCGATCTGCTGGTGGTGGATGAAGCATCGATGATCGATCTGCCGCTGATGGCGCGCCTGCTGGCAGCTCTTCCTGATGATGCCCGCCTGATTCTGCTGGGCGACAAGGATCAGCTTGCATCGGTGGAGGCGGGCAGTATTTTTGCCGATATCTGCGGCAAGGATTCCGAGGCCCACTACACCCCGGAATTTCATGCGCAACTGCAGCGCATCAGCGGGGAGCACATTGACAGGGGGCAGCCACGCAACGCCTTTGCAGAGAGCATCGCGCTGCTGCACAAGAGTTACCGATTCTCGGGAGAGGAGGGGATTGGCCGGCTTGCCGCAGCAGTCAACCGGGGTGACAGTGAATCAGTGATGAAACTATTGCAGCAGGGGCTGGAGGATATTTCGCTCTTTACTCCACGCGAGGAGAATGTCGCCGCTGAACTGAAGAGCAGGGTGCTGCAGGCTTATGTAGAGTGTTTCGAAGCAGATAACCATCTTGAGGCTCTGCGCAAATTTAATGCCTTTCGCATCCTGTGTGCGGTGAGAAAAGGGCCGGCAGGCGTCGAACAGGTCAATCGAAGCATTGAACAGCTGCTGCGCAATCGAGGTTTGATCCGTGGTGATGCACAGCACTATCGCGGGCGGCTGGTGATGGTGACGCGCAATGACTACAGCGTCGGGCTGTTCAATGGCGATGTTGGCATCCTGTGGCCGGACCCGGATGCAGATAACAGGCTGGCTGCCTGGTTCGTGCTGCCGGACGACTCCATGAAGCGGGTGCTGCCCAGCCGCCTTCCGCCGCATGAGACAGCCTATGCCATGACGGTGCATAAATCGCAGGGTTCCGAGTTTGAGCGGGTGCTGGTGATACTGCCGTTTGAAGAGGTCGGGGTGGTCTCGCGTGAACTCCTCTATACCGGAATCACCCGTGCGAAGCACCAGGCGGAGGTGTGGGGGAGTGAGAAAATCCTGCGCAAGGCCGTGGAGAACCGGGTCAGGCGTGTCAGCGGATTGAGCGACAGGCTTCACGGTGACCAGGGGTAGTAGTTACAGGAGCAGCCAATACATCGTTACGGCTTTTCCTGGGAGCTCTGTATGTGGTTAAAAACCACCCCCTGTACGAAAACCGCCTCCACCGCCAACGCCGCCTCCTCCCAGACCTCCGCCTCCCAATCCTCCACCCCATGGGCTTCCGCCACCACCACCGGGGAAACGCCAGGTGCTTGTGCGTCTGCCGATGCTGCGGTTTCCAAAAGGGGAGTTGGAGCTTGTCGGGCGGTATTGCTGTTCACGGCGAATGGTATTCCAGACATCACCGGAGTTTGCCAGTCCCTGCAGAAATTGGTTGAGCATCATGGTTATCATTGCTCCGTTGCCGAAACCGGAGCGAATGTCATCAAAACGCTGGCTTTTGAAATTGCGCCGAACCTGTTCAAGTTCCGCGAGCCTGGCGAGATGCTTCTCATGGGTGCGCTTGTATTCTTGCAGGCTCTGCTGAATCTGTACAAGGCGTTGTTCGGCAGCAGGCAGCTCACTGACCAGCAGGTCATCTTCTGCAGTCGTGGTGAGGCGTGCATAGCGGTAGAGGGTATCCATGTTTTCCCGCTTCAGGCTGGCGGAAAGCGTGTCGACAGCCTCTTTGAAGCGGGGATCGTCGCCAGTGGCATAATCCGTCTTTTGCTGCATCAGCTGCATGATCTTCTCTTCGTGTTGCTTGATGGCAGCGTCAATCTCGTCGAGTCTCTTCTCAGCCTCTTCATACGCCTGGCGAAGCGCAGGAATACCATCTTTCTCAGCGGCATTCCGCTCCAGCTCTTCCAGTGCTTCAAACTCTTTGTCCGCTGCTGCACGCTGATGCTCTGCATGTTCTTTCAGGCGTTCCGGAATCTCCAGCAGCCGGGCGTAGTTGGGCCTGGCGTCGTGATATTTGCAAAGCCTTGCAACCCACTTGTCGAGAAAACGGGTGAGAGGATTGGCGGAGTAGACTGCTGTGCCATAGCCCCTGTCCCATAGATAGGAGAACAAAGGGTCGCTCTCGTAGGGTTCACCCTTCTCTTCACGGTTGTGCTGTGCCTCCTGCATCTTCTCTTCAGCCTGGCCGGCAATGCGGTCTGCGCTCTCAGCATCCTGCTGCTGACTGCTGTAGCCCCGGTCATGCTGAAGATGTTCGCGGGTTGCTGTTTCCTGCTCATCCAGCGCTGTTGCTGCTGCAGCGACCCGGTCGCCCTGCGTCTCTCTCTGCTGCTCCAGTAGTTGTTGATCGCTGCGAGCATTTTCAAGCCGGGTCGAGAGCTCAGACAATGCCTCGCTGCGTTTTTGCAGCAATTCTCTGACCCGCGAGTCTGCTGTTTCCAGTCCTGCTACCACCTCGCCGCTGATGATATTGTCGAGGCGGATTGTTGCCAGCTGACGGTAATTTTGCGTCTGCTGTTGCTGCAGGCTGAGCATGCTGTC
>DAOUQU010000460.1 GCA_030625445.1 Gammaproteobacteria bacterium | reverse complement strand
TGTGCAGAGTTGATCAACCACGGGGAGATCACCATGCTGGTAGCCAAGATGCCGGTAGACCTGCTGCAGATGCAGACCGGCAGGATAGCATTGGTTGGTTCCGATATTCGCCTCAGTCAGCGCCTCTCTGAGTGCATCGCGGCGTGGATGGCGTATGGTATAGAGATTAAAGGCGTGACGACCTGTTTTTGGACGGGAAGGAGTGATCGCATCCGAGCCGGAAAGGTGGGCATCGTACCACTCTGCAACCTGCTGCCTCAACGCCATATCAGTTTCAAATTTTTTCAACTTGATGCTCAGCAGCGATGCCTGGATGGCGTCCAGACGGCTGTTGTAGCCGATCTCGGTATGCGTAAACGAAGCAACCGCGCCGTGATTGCGCAACCGCTGCAGGTGCTCTAGAACAGACTCGTCACTGGTCGAGATCAAGCCGCCGTCACCATAGCAGCCCAGCGTTTTGGCCGGATAGAAGCTAAAACAACCTGTAGTTCCGAGTGACCCAACCACGGCATCGCCTGATCTGGCGCCGAAGGCCTGGGCGGCATCCTCGATGATGACAAGACCATGTTGATCTGCAAGCTGCTGCAGCGCGTCCATGTCGGCAGGATGACCGAAAATATGCACCGGCAGAACCGCTTTGGTCTTTTCTGTGATCTTCGCTGCAACACTGTGCGGATCGAGGTTGAAGCTCTCCGCATCGACATCCGCAAATACCGGGATGGCGCCCACCAGAGAGATGGACTCTGCGGTAGCAAAAAAGGTGAACGGTGAGGTGATCACCTCGTCTCCGGGACCAACACCCAGCGCACGTAGTGACAGCACCAGGGCATCTGTGCCATTGGCGACGCCGAGCGCATATTTTGAACCGATATACTCCGCAGCCTGCTGCTCAAAATCTGTGACTGCATCACCAAGAATAAATGCCGCCTTGCTGCCTGCCGCGTCGATCGCTGCAAACCACTTATCGCGCAGTTCTGCAAATTCAGCAGTCAACTCGAGATAGGGAACCCCCGCTTGACTCATGTTACTCACCCTCTATTTTTTGTTTAATCTGCAGTGCAACATCCAGCGCCTTGAGACCGGTCTCTCCATCAACCAGTGGCTGCTTATTGTGAATGATCACATCGACAAATGAGGCCAGCTCTTCATCCAGCGGCATCACAGGCTCGATATCGACGAT
>DAOUQU010000348.1 GCA_030625445.1 Gammaproteobacteria bacterium | reverse complement strand
GGTTCTTCGAGCGGCCACAGGCGCACCAGTGGTATTCTGTGTCGGCGTCGAGTTTTACGGGTGTTGGTTTATTATCGGTGATGACGGGATTCGTCATGGTCTCCTCCTCTCTCAGGGATATGATTCATTTGCAGGGTGGTCTTCTTCCTCAGCAACAAGCTGGGGAATACGATTACACGCGTTCATTTTGGGAACTCATAAGCGGTTGCTCCTGAAGTCCTCAAAGGCCTGCAAAACCTCTTGCCGGGTATTCATGACAAAGGGTCCGCCACGGGCAACCGGCTCATTGAGCGGCTGCGCGGCAACCAGCAGGAAGCGACTATCACTCTTCCCTGCAGTGATCGCAACCCTTTCACCGTCACTGAGGACACCCAGTCTTTTTTTACCCAGTGATCGCGCCTGTTCGCCCACTTTCACGTCTCCTTCTATGACAAAGATGAATGCATTGTCAAAGAAATCCAGCGTCTGCTCAAACAGCTCACCTGCCGGCAACGCAATGTCCAGATAGGTTGGCTTGACGAAGTTGTTGACTACCGGCCCAACTATGCCTTCATCAGTCCGTCCTGTTATCACACGCACCAGCGCACCAGTATCCCGCTGCTCGACAGGGATTTCCGCATCTGCAAATCCCTGATAGGCAGGCTCAGTCATCTTGTCCGCTTTGGGAAGGTTGACCCACAGCTGGAAACCCATCAGCAGGCCATCTTCCTGTTCCGGCATTTCTGAATGCACAATGCCTCTACCTGCCGTCATCCACTGCACGCCGTTCGCTTCAATGACGCCTTCGTTGCCGGTGCTATCCTTGTGGCGCATGCGACCTTCCAGCAGATAGGTCACAGTCTCAAACCCCCGATGCGGGTGATCCGGAAAGCCGCGGATGTAGTCCTGCGGCTGGTCGGATTCAAAGCTATCCAGCAGCAGAAACGGATCGAGCATGCTCAGATCCGGCGTTCCTATGATACGGGTCATCTCGACTCCGGCCCCGTCTGTTGCCGGGATGCCGGGTGTGGTTTTGATGAGCTCGCGGGTTATTGTAGTCTGAGTCTCTACTGCATACATGATGAACTCCCGGGTTGTTTACGTCATGGGGTCAGCTTAATTATTGATGCACCATTAATAAACAGTGATAATATGAAATCATTGTTAATAAAATTAGAACAATAGTCATGGGGCAGTTAGAGGATATGCAGGTGTTTGTACGCGTGGTTGAGGCCGGCGGCATTAGTCATGCTGCTGATCAGCTCGGAGTATCAAAGTCAGCTGTCAGTCGGCGCCTGAGTGAACTGGAAGCACGTCTTGGCACAACATTGCTGAAACGCACTACACGCCGCTCCAGCCTCACGGATGCTGGTCAACGCTATTATGAACGCTCCTTGAGAGTCATTGACGACGTTGCGGAGTTGAATACGATAACTGCCAGCAACGATGATGCTCTTGCGGGCACACTGAGGCTCGCGGTGCCGCTATCATTCGGACTGTCTCATCTCTCTCCGGCAATCGATATTTTTGCACGCAATCATCCGGATCTCACTATCCGTATCAATTTTTCTGACCGACAAATCGACCTGGTGCAGGAAGGAGTGGATCTCGCCTTCCGCATCGCCGACCTCAAGGATTCGAGCCTCAAGGCTCGCAGAATCACCCCGATCAGAATGATGCTATGCGCCAGCCCGGACTACCTGAAACAATGGGGATCACCGCAGAGGCATGAAGATCTGAAAAAGCACCGGTTGCTGAGCTACGACAGCTCCGGCACAGTGTTGCCATGGAGAGTTGTGGATAGGGAGGGAGACGAGCACATCGTTCATCCGCAAGCGAAGATCATCGCCAATAATGGCGAATTTCTACGTGATATGGGCATCGCAGGTCATGGGATTTTCATTTCACCGACATTCATCTCATGGGAGGCACTGGCGAAAGGCGACCTGGTTCAAGTGCTGCCGGACTACAGGATCCCTTCGATCAATGCCTATGCCGTGTATCCGCAGACTCGTTATCTGCCACAACGCGCGAGGCTGCTAATCGATTTTCTTGTCCGCAGGTTTGGAGAAAACCCGTATTGGGATCAGTACATATAAGGCGGAGCG
>DAOUQU010000184.1 GCA_030625445.1 Gammaproteobacteria bacterium | reverse complement strand
TGCAGTGACGAAACGATGCAAGCAGTTGCAGTGACTATCCGCAGCGATATTGAACGCATCAAAGATCAGCTTGACCAGTTTAACCAGGGTGACGGTCACGATGCGAAGCTCTTGTCTCCAGTGGCGGATGATTTGCATGCGTTGTCAAACGCGCTGGGCATGATTGACAAGATGGAACAATCTGAATCCGTTGCAGTTCAGGAAAAGACACTTCGTGAACTTCTGTCAGTTAATGACGCAGCCGATTCTGTTGTGCTTGTAGCTCTCGCCAATACATTGGTATCTGTTGAAGATACATTAGCCGACGTTGCTGGTGATGATGCCGAAAGTGCAGCGTTTATGCAGGGGGTTGAAGCAGTAGCAATCGAGGTTGTTGCCAGTATGGGGTTGGCAAAAGAGGCGATCAGCGAGTTTATAAAGTCGGCTGATAATTTTGAATTACTGTCTGTTGTTCCAGGCCTTCTCAATAAGATCAGTGGTGGTCTGCAACTTGTTGGTCAGGAGAGGGCTGCAGTTGCAGTCGAGCAAGTTAAAGAGTTTATGACGCATGAGTTGATCGAGCGGCATCAGTCGCTCGACGAAAATCGACTTGATATGCTTGCAGATGCGATCTGCAGTATCGAGTTTTATATCGAAGAAATTACCGATAACCGTGGTAATACCGGTACAGTCCTGGATGTGGCCGAACAAAGCATGGCCAAGCTGGGCTATCCCTGCCCGATTGTGGATGTTGTGGCAGATGGCATGCCTGATTCTGATGTTCAGAGGCAGGCTGTCGGTGAGATTGAGTCGACGGGTTACCCGGATGCGGAAGTGGCAAACGTCGCCGAGGAAGAAAGTCAGCTGGCTGGATACGATGTAAAGGTAATCACAGAGTTGCAGGTGATTGCTCCCGATGGTGATGAGGAGATTCGCGAAATATTTATAGAAGAGGCTGATGAGGAAATACAGAAACTTGCAGCACTTGTACCTATGTGGGTTGCCTCACCTGATGCAGAATACCTGGCCGATATTCGTCGTTCATTTCATACACTGAAAGGCAGTGGCCGCATGGTTGGTGCGCTGGCAATCGGTGAGTTTGCCTGGAGCTTTGAAAGCCTGGTGAACCAGGTTGTGGATGACGCTGTTGAGCCACATGACGCAATTAAATCAGTGCTTTCCGACTCGATAAATGCCCTTATGCAGTTGCTGGCGCAGATCAAGAGTGACTCGGTAGTAGTGGATGTTGATGTGAATGATCTTGCCAGACTGGCAATCAAATACTGTGATCCCGCTGCAAATGTGGAGGAAGACAGCATTGAGGATGCTGCTGACAACAGTATTGAATATTTGGCAGAGGATGGTCTTCAGGAACAGCCATCTGACTGCGATTCAACGGTCGTCGAGGAACTGGTGACAGAACGGCAAGTATCCACAGATCTTCCGGTATTGTCAGACGATGCAGATGCCGAGATTGTTGAGATCTTCCTTGAAGAGGCCGCAGAAGAAATTGCCAGCCTTTCCGTCGCGATTCCTGCCTGGCTGGGTCAGCCCGAGAATGACGATCAACTCGATAGTATGCGCAGGAGTTTGCATACCCTGAAAGGTAGTGGTCGCATGGCAGGGGCGATGGTGGTGGGTCAGTTTTCCTGGTGCGTGGAGAACCTGATAAATAAATTGATTGAAGGGGGTATAGAGCTAAATGAGGGTATTCAGTCTTTCATCAGTGATGTACCTGATGTTCTGTCGCAGTTGATCGGGCAAGTGCAAGATGGGAATACACCAGTAATTGATGCGGCTTCCGTAATGCAGCGGGCAGAGGCGCTGAGCCGTGGTGAAGAGTGTGTGGCAGAAGCTGGCTCTGTGGAGGACGTCGGGGCTGAATCCGGGGATGATGCTTCTCTGCAGGATATATTCAGAAATGAATGTGGCGATCATTTGCACGCTATGGAAGAGTTCCTTGCTGGTGGTGACAAGCCCCGTGTTGTTAGCGAGGCCCTGTACCGTGCATTACATACCCTGTCAGGTATATCAGAGTCAGCAGACGTTACGTCTATCCGTGAGCTGACAGGTGATTTGAATGGCTACTTTGATGTTTTCTACCAGGCTCAACAGTTGCTCTGTGAGGATGCGATTAAAGTATTGCGCTTGAGTACGGTGGAAATATCCTCTGCTGTACAGCGATTACCTGATCTGTCTTTTGACGGGCCGCGTCAACAGGAATTGCGTGACCAGATAGCGGCTCTTCCTGATATAGCTGAGCAGCCAGAAGCGAATGAACTGGCTGCAAATATTCAGGAACCGGATACTTTAGAAGCAGATATTGTTGAGGTGACTGAGATACCAGTAGCCGTGGAACTGGATCCATTCTCGAATATGGACCAGGAGCTCTACGAAATATTTGTTGAGGAAGTCTCCGAGATTATCGACAGTAGTGAGGTTGTGTTGCGGGCGTGGTCAGAACAGCCTGATAATCATGAACACATGATCGAGTTCCAGCGTCAGTTGCATACTATAAAGGGTGGCGCACGCATGGTGGATATTCAGGCGATTGGTGATCTGAGTCATGTGCTGGAATCATTGATGACGCGCATCGCGGACGGGGTCATTGCAGCCACTGATGAGTTGTTTGTTCTGATGCAGGAATCGCAAGATCATCTCTCGGAGATGCTGGAGCAGGTCAAGGCACGGAAAATGCCAGCGGTGGCGACACAACTGGAGGCTCGTCTAAATGCATTGTGGCAGACTGAATGTGAGCCGGTATCAATTGATGAACAGGCCAGTCTTTCGGAATCAAATGCTGACTCAGGTATTACAGCCGATGCAGTTGTAGAGACGGCGGTCGTACAAGAGGTAGCTCAAGTAGAAGAATCTGTTCCAGACGATGAGAGTGTTACCGAACTGGTGGCTGCAGAGAGTGACTTGGTACACAGCAATACCTCATCCAGCGATGAGGTGAAGGCGGATGTTGACTTGCCCGGGCGCAAGCATCTCTCCTTGCCAAAGAAAGTTGAACGCAAGAAGCAGGCGCGAGCTCACGGTGAACAAGTCAGGGTTCAGTCAAACCTGCTGGATGATATGGTGAACTACGCTGGCGAGATTAATATCTATCGTTCGCGAATGGAGCAGCAAGTGAGCGACTATCGCTTTAATCTTGCCGAGCTGGATCAAACGACTGCCCGTCTACGTGAGCAGCTACGCCAGCTGGAGATGGAAACAGAAGCGCAGATACTTTTCCGCTACGAGCAGGAGGCCGAAGCAAGTAATCAGGAATTTGATCCCCTGGAAATGGATCGCTATTCAAACCTGCAGCAGTTATCCCGCTCCCTGATTGAAAGTATCAGTGATTTACACAGTCTCCAGGAGCTGATGGAAAAAACCACACGAGAGTCAGAGACTTTGCTGTTACAGCAATCTCGCGTCAGTACTGATTTACAGGAAGGACTGATGCGTACCCGGATGATCCCGTTTTCCGGTCTTGCTTCGCGCCTGAGACGCATTGTGCGGCAGTCGGCCCGGCAACTGGGGAAGAAGGTTGATCTGGAGCTGGTAGGCGCCGATGGTGAGATGGATCGCACGGTTATCGAACGGATCATTGCCCCACTGGAGCATATGCTGCGTAATGCTGTTGCCCATGGCATCGAGCTGCCGGAACAACGGAAGGTAGCAGACAAGCAGGCAAGCGGATCAATAACGATTACATTTGACCGGGAAGGCCCTGAAATAATATTGCGTATCGAGGATGATGGTGCGGGTATCGATACGGAAGCGATTCGTGCGCGTGCCATGGAGTGTGGTCTGATGTCGGAAGATGCGCAATTGACCGATAATGATGTTATGCAATTTATCTTGCAGACCGGCTTTAGTACTGCCAAGGAAGTTACGCAGATATCAGGACGTGGTGT
>DAOUQU010000226.1 GCA_030625445.1 Gammaproteobacteria bacterium | reverse complement strand
TCGTATTCCAGCAACTGCTTGCGGATATCGAAGTTGCGTCCTTCCACCTTGCGCTGGGCGTTTTCGATCGCCTTGTTGACCCACGGATGCTCGATGGCTTCACCCTCTTCCATGCCCAGCTTCTGCATCAGTGAGCCAACGCGGTCTGAAGCAAAGATGCGCATCAAATCGTCTTGCAGCGAGAGATAGAATCGGCTGGAACCCGCATCGCCCTGACGCCCCGAGCGTCCGCGCAACTGGTTGTCGACGCGGCGTGACTCATGACGTTCGGTACCTATGACGTGCAATCCGCCGGCATCAAGAACCTGTTGATGACGACCTTTCCACTGCTGCACAGCCTTCTCCCTGTGCTTCTCATCAGACTTGTCTCCCAGCGCCAGAATGTCGGCATCGAGGCTGCCTCCAAGCACGATATCGGTGCCGCGGCCGGCCATGTTGGTTGCAATGGTCACAGCGCCGGGTTGTCCCGCCTGTTCGATGATATGCGCCTCGCGTTCATGCTGCTTGGCGTTGAGCACCTCATGCGGGATGTTGTTTTTGCTCAGCAGATCAGCCATCAGCTCGGAAACTTCAATCGAGGCCGTGCCAACCAGAACAGGCTGCCCGCGCTTCACGCAGTCACGGATATCCTCCATGATGGCCTGGTACTTCTCTTTGGGCGTGAGGTAGATCAGATCGGTGTGATCGGCCCGCACCATCTCCATGTGGGTCGGGATCACCACCACCTCCAGCCCATAGATCGACTGCAGTTCGAATGCCTCGGTATCCGCAGTACCTGTCATGCCGGAGAGTTTCTCATAGAGACGAAAGTAGTTCTGGAAGGTCACCGATGCCAGGGTCTGGTTCTCGTGCTGGATTGCAACACCCTCCTTGGCCTCGACAGCCTGGTGCAATCCTTCAGACCAGCGGCGCCCCGCCAGGGTGCGGCCGGTGAACTCGTCAACGATAATAATCTCGCCATTGCGGACGATATAATCGACATCCCTGGTGAAAATCGCATGCGCCCGCAGCGCGGCGTTGATATGGTGCATCAAGGCGATGTTGGCCGAGTCGTAGAGACTGGCATTCTCCGCCAGCAATCCCGCCTCCGTGAGCATCTGTTCCACGTGCTCGTGTCCATCATCGCTGAGAAAGACAGATTTGGATTTCTCGTCGACTGCGTAGTCACCGGGGCCAAAGTCAGGCTTGCCCTCTTCGTTGGTAATCGGATCCTGTCGCGTCAGATCAGGAATCAACTTGTCGATTTCAGTATAGAGCGACTGGTCACCTTCGGCGGGACCGGAGATGATCAGCGGAGTTCGCGCTTCGTCGATGAGAATCGAGTCCACCTCGTCGACGATGCCGAAGAAGAGTCCGCGTTGCACACGCTGCTCCGCATGAAACGCCATGTTGTCACGCAGATAGTCGAAACCATACTCGTTGTTGGTTCCATAGGTGATATCGGCGGCATAGGCCTCCTGGCGCGTCGCCTTTTTCAAATGCAAAAAACCGCTTTCCACCCCGTCACTCTCTGCATCGAACAGAAACGAGGAGTCATCCGGTCCACCGCCGGATGATTGAATGATGCCGACAGAGAGTCCCATAAAGTCATACAGACGACTCATCCATTCGCCGTCACGGCGGGCCAGATAGTCGTTGACGGTGATGATATGCACGCCTTTACCCGGCAGCGCATTGAGGTAGGCTGCCAGGGTCGCAACCAGGGTCTTGCCTTCACCGGTGCGCATCTCGGCGATCTTGCCCTGGTGCAGCACCATGCCGCCGATCAACTGCACATCGAAGTGGCGCATGTTCAACACCCGGCGGCCCCCTTCGCGGACAGCTGCAAAAGCTTCAGGCAGGAGGTCATCGAGAGACTCTCCCTGTTCCAGGCGCTGACGAAACTCGGTCGATTTCGCCTTGAGTTCTTCATCGGAAAGGGCTTCAAACTCGGGCTCGAGCTTGCTGGTGCTTTCGATTTCCTTGCGCATGCGCTTGACCAGCCGCTCGTTGCGGCTGCCGAAAATTTTGGATAGAAATTTGGCCATGGTATTACCACTAAGAATTCAGCCGCATATTCTAACCTAAAACAGCTATACGAGTTGATTTTTAGTCATTCTCAATATCCCTTTATTAACCACGAAAGTCACGAAAAGCACGAAAATAGACAAGACAAGTGTTCGTGTGGTTCGTGGTTTGGATTGTTCATTTGTAGATTGAGTTCAATGTAGGCCGGATAAGGCGCGTCCACCGGCTTTTCGATTCATAACAAAACCTTCCAGCGCCGCCATCCGGCGTCTTTCCGGATTTCGCTAGCGCTCATCCGGCCTACATCTCTCCGCACGGAATTCTTTAGTTTTTATGTGCTTTTGTTCCGTGTATTCTGTGTGTCCCGTGGTTTCCTTCTTAGTACCGATGAACGACAAGCATCACTACCAGAAAAAGTTTGAACGTATTGCAGAGCAGACACTCTTTCCTCTACTGGATCCAGGAACGCAGTCGTTTGTGCGTGAACAGGCCGGCCGCTATCGCTTTACGCTGCAGGAGTTGCGCCAGATCACTGAATTTGCCAATGATCTGAAGATGTGGGGTGGAAAACAGATCGAACAGCTGTGGCCGTCGATCAAACGCAACTCACATCAAGAGATACAAGATGTCAGGCAGCAGAAAAAGCTGTTGATGAAGCACATCGGCCAAAAGTGGCAGCAGCAGCGTCAACAGCCAAACCGCTACCATGCCCGCAAAGAGCAACGCCAGCTGCCTCTCAAGGTAGAGGTCAGTGTGGCCAAAAAAGAGCAGCTGGGGCTTGGTTTCTGTCCCGTCGCTTCGCCGAAAACCCGCTGCTGCAACCTGTTGACACTGGATGCTGTCGACAACTGCGGCTATGGCTGCTCCTACTGCAGCATTCAATCCTTCTTTACCGGCAATGAGGTCACTTTTGACAGCCATTTTGGCGAGAAGTTAAAACAGATTCCGATCGATCCTGAGCGCATCTATCATATTGGCACCGGGCAGTCCTCTGACTCACTGATGTGGGGCAACAGCAATGGGGTGCTGGATGCTATTCTCGAATTTGCCGGCAATCATCCCAATGTCATTCTGGAGCTGAAAACCAAATCGGCCAATATCTCACACCTGCTGAAGAGCGAACTGCCGCCCAACCTGATCTGCAGCTGGTCGCTGAACCCGCAGACGATCATTGACAACGAGGAGCATGGCAGCGCTTCACTGCAGAAACGGCTCGATGCGGCCCGTCAACTGGCCGCAAAGGGCAGCGTTGTCGGCTTCCATTTTCA
>DAOUQU010000038.1 GCA_030625445.1 Gammaproteobacteria bacterium | reverse complement strand
AACAGAAGTGTGTTTGTCGAGGTCCTCCGCGAGTTAAAAAGTTCGATTTTCCAGCCTCCGGATGCGTACAGCTGTTATGGAAGCTCTGATCGAATCGCTGCGCGCTTCAATCAGAACTTCCTTACAAGTTTTTCTATGGGGAAGGGGTATATATCAATGACTTACAGCCAACTTCATGCTGGCCCTTCCCCCAAACCCCCATCCCATGGAGATATACAGAAGGTCATTTACTCCAATCCCAGCAGGTCGGCGTCTTTTTCATCCAGCAGTTCCAGTACGCGTCCACCGCCCCGGGCAACACAGGTGAGTGGATCTTCTGCAACCACCACGGGAAGTCCGGTCTCCTCTTCAATCAGACGATCGATATCGCGCAGCAGGGCACCGCCGCCTGTCAAAACAATTCCGCGTTCTGCAACATCAGCGCCAAGTTCCGGCGGTGTCTGTTCCAGCGCCTGTTTGACTGCGCCGATAATTCCGGAGAGGGGCTCCTGCATGGATTCAAGAATTTCATTGCTGTTGAGTACGAAGGAGCGGGGGATGCCTTCTGCAAGGTTGCGGCCCCTGACTTCAATATCCCGAACCTCGTTGCCGGGGAAGGCTGAGCCGATCTCATGTTTGATGCGCTCGGCTGTTGCTTCACCGATCAGGGTTCCATAGTTGCGGCGTACATAGTTGATGATGGCATCGTCAAAGCGGTCACCGCCGATGCGCACCGAGTTGGCATAGACGATTCCATTGAGTGAAATAATGGCGACCTCGGAGGTGCCGCCGCCAATATCCGGCACCATGGAGCCGCGTGGTTCATTCACAGGCAGGCCGGCGCCGATTGCTGCAGACATAGGCTCGTCGATCAGATAGACGTCCCGGGCGCCCGCTCCGAGTGCAGATTCACGGATTGCACGACGTTCAACCTGGGTAGAGCCGACCGGAACGCAGATCAGAACACGTGGGCTGGGACGAAGAAAACGGGATTCATGCACCTTGTGGATAAAGTACTGAAGCATCTTTTCGGTGACGGTAAAGTCAGCAATGACGCCGTCTTTCATGGGGCGAATCGCCTCGATGTTATGCGGCGTACGACCCAGCATACGCTTGGCCTCCTCGCCAACAGCAGCCACCGATTTCATGCTGCCTCTCGCCTTGTCTGTGCGAATCGCCACCACTGAAGGCTCATTGAGCACGATACCCTGGTCGCGCGCATAGATCAGTGTGTTGGCTGTCCCAAGATCAATGGAGAGATCATTGGAGAACATTCCGCGGATTCGGTTAAACATGGCGTTTTTTCCGTTAGTTTGGCAAAAATGAGAATTATGGCATCGATTAAGGAGTTAATATCGGGCCGTTCCTTAATTCAGTGATTGAACCGTGTAATCTAACAATGCTTGAGCAAAGCAGCAAGAAAAGATTTGTTTTTTGCGTGAATTTTTCAGTCACAGCCGGGGATTTCTGATACCTTTAATAGTGAAAAAATTATTGGATAAGCGTAAAAAATGAGTTTTGACCAATCTGAAGTGGAAAAAATCGCCCATCTGGCAAGACTGGCGGTCAGCGACGATGAGGCACAGCACCTTACCGCTGACCTGTCACGTATTCTTGATCTGGTGGCTGTAATGGAGAAAGTGGATACCAGCGGCGTGGAGGCAATGGCGCATCCATTGCATATGACACAACGCCTGCGCACAGACGAGGTGACTGAAACCGATCAGCGTGACCAGAACCAGAAAATCGCCCCGGCAACAGAAGCGGGGCTCTACCTGGTGCCTCGCGTCATCGAATGAAGTGGTCTTGACCAACTGCCTTTAATCATCTAGTGAGATCAGGTCTCAGACTGACAAGGCATGAAAAAAACATTTTCTCTCGCAAAGACGCCAAGACCGCCAAGAAAAACCTTTGCGTCCTTTGCGCTCTTAGCGAGAGATTCTTTTAAAACTTGACTCATTTGCAAGCATTTTAGTGAATCAAGGATTCTAGACATTCCGGATATTCCAAATTATGCATAACAACAGCATTACACAGCTGGCTGAAGGGCTTCGCGCCGGGGACTTCAGCAGTGTGGAGTTAACCCGCCACTACCTGCAGCGCATCAATCAGCTGGATGAAGGCCTCAATAGTTTCATCACTATCACTGAAGAGCAGGCGCTGGCGCAGGCTGAAGCAGCCGACAAAAAACTGACTGCAGGGGAGGGCGGGGTACTGACGGGTATTCCCATCGCTCACAAGGATATCTTTTGTACACAGGGTGTCAGAACCAGCTGCGGCTCCCGCATGCTGGATAATTTTATCTCACCCTATGATGCGACAGTCGTGGAGCGCCTCTCTGATGCCGGCGTGGTGATGCTGGGCAAGACCAATATGGATGAGTTCGCCATGGGCTCCTCCAACGAAACCAGCTTCTACGGTCCGGTCAGAAATCCGTGGAACCTGGACAAGGTACCGGGCGGCTCTTCCGGCGGCTCGGCCGCAGCTGTGGCTGCGCGCCTGTGTGCTGCTGCAACGGGAACAGATACAGGCGGATCGATCCGTCAGCCCGCCGCGCTTTGTGGCATCACCGGCATCAAGCCGACCTATGGGCGTGTTTCGCGCTACGGTATGATCGCTTTTGCCTCCAGCCTGGATCAGGCGGGACCGATGGCCGCCAGTGCTGAAGATGCGGCGTTGATGCTGCAGGCAATGGCAGGATTTGATCAGCGCGACTCCACCAGCATGCAGCAGCCTCTCCCCGACTACTCTGCGACACTAAATGAGTCACTGCAGGGATTGAAAGTCGGCCTGCCGAAAGAGTATTTCGATGAGGGGCTTGATGCCGGTGTACGTCAATCCGTCGAACAGGCGATCGAGGTCTATACGGCTCTGGGAGCAGAAGTGCGTGAGATCACGCTGCCGAATACCGGGCTGGCTGTAGCAACCTATTACGTGGTCGCCCCGGCTGAGTGTTCATCCAACCTGTCGCGTTTTGACGGGGTGCGTGGTGGTTATCGCTGTGATAATCCTGTCGATCTTGAAGATCTCTACAAGCGTTCCCGGTCAGAGGGCTTCGGTGAAGAGGTCAAGCTTCGCATTCTTATCGGCGCCTATGTGTTATCAGCCGGCTACTATGATGCCTATTATTTGAAGGCGCAAAAATTACGTCATCTGATCTCGGACGATTTCAAGCAGGCATTTGAAGATGTTGATGTGATCATGGGACCGGCTTCGCCCACCACCGCTTTCGGCGTGGGGGAAAAATCGGATGACCCGGTTTCCATGTATCTCTCCGATGTCTATACCATCGCCACCAACATGGCCGGATTGCCGGGGATGTCGATTCCGTGCGCCCCGGTCGGGGGGTTGCCGGTGGGTCTGCAGATTATCGGCAACTATTTTGACGAGGCTCGTCTGCTGAATGTGGCTCACCAGTTTCAGCAGCAGACGCAGTGGCATCAGCAGCTGCCGGAGGGAGTGTGAGTATGCAGTGGGAAACAGTCATTGGACTCGAGATTCATACCCAGTTGGCAACCAGCTCCAAAATCTTCTCCGGGGCGGCAACTGTTTTTGGCGCCGAGCCAAATACCCAGGCATGTCTGGTTGATCTGGGAATGCCCGGCGTGTTGCCGGTGTTGAACCGCGAAGCAGTCCGCCTGGCGGTGATGTTCGGCACGGCAATTGGAGCCGAAATCAGGCGGCGCTCGGTGTTCGACCGCAAAAATTACTTCTATCCCGATCTCCCCAAAGGCTACCAGATCAGCCAGCTTGAATTTCCGATTGTCGGTCCTGGCGAGGTGGAGATCATACTGGAAGATGGAGAGCGCAGAATAATCGGTGTGACCCGTGCCCACCTGGAGGAGGACGCAGGCAAGTCGCTGCATGAAGACTTCCATGGCATGACAGGGATCGACCTCAACCGTGCAGGAACACCACTGCTGGAAATCGTCTCCGAGCCGGATATGCGTTCTGCTGTAGAAGCGGTCATCTATGCAAAAAAGATTCACCAGATCGTACGTTATCTTGGCGTCAGTGACGGCAACATGCAGGAGGGTTCGTTTCGCTGTGATGCCAATGTCTCGGTGCGGCCGCTTGGACAGGAGGAGTTGGGCACGCGTGCCGAGTTGAAGAACATCAACTCGTTTCGCTTCCTCGAGCGCGCCATCAACTATGAGGTTGAACGCCAGATCGAGCTCATTGAAGAGGGTGGTCGTGTGGTGCAGGAGACGCGTCTGTATGACTCGGACAAGGATGAAACCCGTTCCATGCGCTCCAAGGAGGAGGCCAATGACTATCGCTACTTTCCTGACCCTGACCTGCTGCCGGTTGAACTCGATGACGCCTTTATCGAAGATGCAGTAGCCGATCTGCCGGAGATGCCGGATGTGCGCCGCGCCCGCTTCGAGGCTGATTTCGGGCTTTCGCAGCAGGATGCAGCAACATTGACAGGCAGTCGTGAGCTGGCTGATTATTTCGAGACTGCTGCAACCATTGGCGGTGATACCAGGCTCTCAGTCAACTGGGTCATGGGAGAGCTTTCGGCAGCCCTGAACAAGGCGGGTCTTGATATCGCCAGCTCTCCGGTCTCTGCCGGGCAGTTCGGCGGGTTGATCAAGCGCATGGCGGACAACACCATCTCCGGAAAAATCGCCAAAGAGGTGTTCGAGGCGATGTGGAGTGGAGACGGCAGTGCAGATGAAATCATCGATGCCAGGGGATTGAAGCAAATCACGGACAGCGGCGCCATCGAGGCAATCGTTGATGAAGTGATTGCAAACTCTCCTCAGCAGGTGGAGAACTATCGCCAGGCGGATGCGGAGAAGCAACCGAAGATGCTGGGTTTTTTCGTCGGCCAGGTGATGAAGGCCTCCAAAGGCAAGGCAAACCCGCAGCAGGTGAATGAGTTACTGCGAGAGAAACTTTCAGGTTGATGAAGCTCTGATCAAGTCGCTACGCGTCTCGATCAGAGCATTCCTCCAAGTTATTCCACGGGGGAAGGGCCAACTATCAATATGTTTCGGCAGGCATCCAGTTTTCCCTTCCCCCGAACCCCCATCCCATGGACTTATTCAGAGGTTCCTTAACTTTCTCTGTTTTTAACCACAGATGAACACGGATAAACACAGATTTTTTACCACGAAAGGCACGAAAATCACGAAAAAAGATAAACCGATCTCTTTTAAACCACGGAACACACGGACGACACGGAATTTGTCTCGTTACTCAGCACTCAGTACTCGCTACTCACTCCCCGCCTTTATTGTCGAGCATTGCCACTCCGTCCACGAGTTTCAGGCGCTCTTCGGCAAACCATTTCACGGCTTGAGGGTAGATGATGTGCTCCTGTTTGAGAACACGGGCGGCCAGCGTTTCAGCAGTATCATCGGCGAGTACAGGGACCGGGGACTGCAGTATCAGCGGTCCGCCATCCAGTTCCAGGGTGACAAAGTGGACGCTGGCGCCATGTTCTGTTTCACCGCCATCAAGCACCCGTTGATGGGTGTGCAGCCCCTTGTATTTCGGCAGCAGGGAGGGGTGGATATTGAGCAGACGCCCGCTGTAATGCTCCACAAAACCTGCGCTCAGGATACGCATGAATCCCGCCAGCACCACCAGGCCGGGATCAAAAGAGTCGATCAGCGCCATCAGCGCCTGGTCGTAGGCTTCTCTTCCTTCATACTCCCGGTGTGGCAGTACCTTCTGAGCAATACCGGCATCCTGTGCGCGCTGCAGTCCATAGGCATCGTTGCGGTTGCTGATTACAGCAGCGATTCGGGCAGGGTAATCATCCTGACTGGCAGCATCGATCAGTGCCTGCAGATTGCTGCCGTTGCCGGAGATCAGCACAACAACAGAGAGTGATTTGTTCTTTTTTTTGTGCATCAGAAAGCTGTCAGTTCAACCTGTAAGCTTGTTGATAGCATAGGATGTGCTGAGGTATGAAGCGCATCAATCGACATAGACGCTAGCTGTAGTTAACCTGTGGAGCACCGTCGCCTGCAGTAATCCTGCCGATACGATAAACGGTTTCACCGGCAGCCTCGAGCAGTGCTGTCGCCTGTTCAGCATCGGCTGCCGCAACTGCAACCACCATGCCGATTCCACAGTTGAATGTACGCAGCATTTCGCTCTCTTCGACATTGCCCTGCTGCTGCAGCCAGTCGAAAATAGCAGGGCGCTGCCAGCTGCCGAGATCGATCCCGGCATTGACGCCGTCCGGGAGAACACGCGGCAGATTTTCCGGCAGCCCGCCACCGGTAATATGGGCAAGCGCATGCACAGAAATTTTTTCGATCAGTTCGAGCAGCGGTTTGACATAGATGTGCGTTGGAGCGAGCAGGGCCTCGCCCAGTGTCGTGCTATCCATCGGTTGATCAAGATCGGCGTCAGCCACTTCAAGAATGCGCCGGATAAGGGAGTACCCATTGGAGTGAGGTCCGGAGGAGGCGAGCCCCAGCAGGAGATCTCCCTCTTTGACATGCTCTGCAGTCAATATTTTTGACTTCTCTACGATGCCGACAGCAAAGCCGGCAAGGTCATAATCCTCGCCCTCATACATGCCCGGCATTTCAGCAGTCTCGCCGCCAATCAGGGCAGCCCCGGATTGCAGGCACCCCTCT
The DNA here is from genome assembly GCA_030625445.1 of Gammaproteobacteria bacterium. Classification (GTDB taxonomy): domain Bacteria; phylum Pseudomonadota; class Gammaproteobacteria; order Chromatiales; family Chromatiaceae; genus Sva-25. The sequence goes on along the minus strand of DAOUQU010000038.1, from coordinate 3,335 downwards.
GCAATGCCGCTGACAACCTGTGTGGCAGCTTCCACATCGAGCTGACCAGTGGCGTAGTAGTCGAGAAAAAAAAGCGGCTCTGCACCGGCAACGATGATGTCATTGACACACATGGCGACCAGATCGATGCCGATGGTATCGTGGCGCTGCATCATCATCGCGACTTTTAACTTGGTGCCGACACCGTCGGTGCCGGATACCAGAACCGGCTGTCTGTATTTTTCAACAGGAAGTTCAAACAGACCGCCGAATCCGCCAATTCCCGTGAGCACACCGGGGCGAAAAGTTTGTTTGACGATCGGGCCGATCTTATTGACCAGTTGATTGCCTGCATCGATATCGACGCCGGCATCCCGGTAGCTGAGAGAAGTTGTTTTGCCAGTCACTTGAGTGTCCGAAGATGAAGAGTGGAGTTCATTTTATCAGTTTCTAATACCAGTTTCTTCAGGAAATGTATCACCAATGGTGGCGTATTGCACTGCAAGTCGATGTCATTGCCGCGTCGTTCCACTCCTTGCAATGAGAGAGATGCAGGGTATCAATAACAGCAGCATGTGCTGAATGATTTTTTATTTCAACCAGGAGCGCAACTCATCACCACTGGCAGAGAATGCTTTGGCAAAGCCCCTGACATAGTTGCCATGGCGGGCTTCGAGAGTGAAGAGATGGAAATCAGGCAGGGAGCGCAGCACTTCGATCGTTTTTCCATGGACATGCTGCATGCGTGTCAGTGCAGCCTTCCATTGTATTGTGTCAGGCTGTGTCTCCTTAACGTCACACTGCAGGGTCAGCCGTTGGCGTGCAAACAGGTTGCGGCTGTGCTCTTCATCTGCAATCCACAGTAGAGAAACTTTCGGCAAATTGATCAGGTTTTTCGTGTGTTGAGCCAGCTCGCTGACAAAGATAAAGATGTTTCCGCTGTCATCCAGGATATAAGGTGTGTAACTTGCATCCGGGGCTCCGTCTGAGGAGAGAGTAGCCAGCACTACGCTTTTGAATTTGCTGCGGAAATCGATTACTTCCTGCTGCAGATTTGATTCGATATTTTTCATGTCAGCCTCTGTTGTTGGTGCAAATGTTTAAAATCTTCGGATCAAAAATCACTGTCATTGATTGTGAACTTGTTTTAGAATTTATACTCTAAAAAAGGATATGCGCAAGATTATTTCGCATCTGATGAAAATTAACGACTTACGTCTATCGTCATCTTCACAATGAATGTTTAATTAAAATCATATAATTACAGTGACTTTCTCACGAGGAGTAGTATGAATCGGTTATTGATTGTTCCTGGTATTGCCCTGTTAGCTGGCAGTTTGTATCTCTTTTTTTCTGACCATGATTCGTCCGGGGCTGGTAAACCCGAGGTGTCAATTTCCCTTGGAGAGCCGACGCCAATTGGCACCTCGGAAATTGGATCAACGACTGTTACGGACGCGGTGGAGTTCAAGGTCATACCAGTCACTATCTCATCTGCGGAAGATCCATCAGATGAAGAGAGTCCTGCGGAGGTTGTTGCATCAGACGAGGAAATTTCAGGAGAGCCTGAAATCTCCGTACAAGCCGGGTCGTCTGAGATGCTCACTTCCAGCAACGATGAAAACCCGCAAGATAGCCCGGCAGTTGCGGATATTGAATCAGATAGTCTCGAGAGCGATAAGCAACCGCAAATTTCCGACCTTGTTAAACATGAAGTCGTGATTGACTCATCCCTCTATCAGGCGACGAATGCTGCTGGTTTGAGCGCCAATCAGACTGCCCGCATAGGAAAGATTTTTGAGCCTTATCTCGATGCCGGCAGTGAGTTGCGTAAAGGCGACAAACTCATCGTCATCCTCGATCCTGCTGGTGGAGAAGCGGAGAATGACGCGGATCAGATCCACAGGCTTGAATATCATGGTGCCAGGAAAACTCTCGTTATCACTCGCGTTGAGGGTAGTCTGAGTGACTATGAAGTCGGGAATGGAGATAGCGTGATGCGCAATGATGAAGCTTCGCCATCCTTATCTTCATCCTCCGTGGTCGTCGAAGAGGCACAGCAGCAGAGAGAGGAGCCTGTTGGGGTCGCGGAGAGTGCGGCGGACAATGAGCCGGCGACTGGTAGTATGAAACGTGTTGAAGGTGTCATTAAGGTCTCTTTTTTCAGTGCAGCGAGAGAGGCCGGACTGAATGCCGGGCAAGTAGTAAAGATTCGTAAAATTCTGACTCCCTACATCAACTTCAACCGCGAGATGCGCAAGGGTGATCGTTTTGTGGTGATGCTGGATGGCGGTGATGTTCACTCCTGCGAATATATCGGCGTCCTCAAGCAACTGCTTGCAACCAGAGATGGCCAGGGTGCGTACAAGGTGACGGATAAAGCCGGCGCAGATATCACAGTAGCAGAGAGCGCTGGCTCTTCAACTCAGAGAGAAAGTACCAGGAGTGTCTCTTCTGAAATCACGCAATCAAAACCTCAGGCTAAAGGAGGCGCCAACGTCCGGACCAAGTCCATGGAGGAGAGTAAGCCTGCTACAAAAGTTTCCCGCAATGATAAGAACAAGCCCGCTGTAAAGGTTGCTCGCGTTGATCAGAGCAAGCCGGCTGTAAAGATTGCCCGCATGGAAAAAAGCAACTCCCGGCAGGTCAGACAACTCTCACCGAAGAGTCGTGATAAACTCAGCAGCAGAGAGCAAAGCGGCACAAAGAAATCCTTCTGGAAAAACCTCGGTTTTGGCTCCCCAACAGTAGCGGATAACAACTGGAAGCCAAAAGATCGCAAGCTGGAGAAGGTATTCGACAAAGTTGCGGCTTCCGGGAAGGTGGAGAGGAAGGCATTGGTGCGCGCCTTCAAATATTACCAGGAGAACAAGAAATCCTCAGGCCTGGCGCAGACGCATATTGCCATCGCTGACTATACCAAGATGGCAACGACCAAACGTCTGCATATCATCAACCTGAAAACAGCAGGCGTGACTTCGGTGCAGGTTGCACATGGTAGAAAATCAGGTCCCATCGGTGGGCGTGTCACTTCAACCAGTAATGCGAACGGATCGCATCAAACCACCAAGGGTTTCTACAGGGTGGGTACCAAAGAGGGGCGCACCAGCACGAAGGGTCTTCCCTACCTCTCGGTGCAGGGTCTCGAATCTGGCAATCGACTGGTAGGCCTGCCGCCCAGAAAGGGTGGGCGGGATATTATCATTCACACAGCCGGGTATGTCGCCTCAGGCGGGCGCAGTCTGGGCTGCTTCTCGATTCGCCCGCAAGACAAGCGTCTTGTGTTCAGCAAGCTGAAAGGCGTGCTTTTTTATAGCTACGTTGGTTGACCGTCGTCTTCCAATGAATCAGCCTAT
>DAOUQU010000054.1 GCA_030625445.1 Gammaproteobacteria bacterium | reverse complement strand
AATTCGTTGCTGGCCCCGATAACGGCAATCAGGGGAAGCTTGATGCGCTGGTCGCCGTTGTCGAACTCGCGTTCATTGAGGATAGTCAGCAGTGCATTCAAAATGGCGCTGTTGGCCTTGAAGACTTCGTCGATAAAAGCGATGTTTGCAGAAGGGAGATAGCCCTTGGTGAGGCGTTCGTAGCGGTCGTTTTCCAGCGCTTTGATCGAGAGCGGGCCGAACAGCTCTTCGGGTACGGTAAAGCGTGTCAACAGCCGCTCGAAGTAGTCACCCTGCTGGAAGACCAGGTGCAGACGGCGGGCGAGGATGCTTTTTGCAGTACCCGGCTTCCCAATCAGCAGCAGATGTTCGCCGGCAAGGGCGGACAACAGCGCCAGGCGCACGGCAGTATCCCGTTCGATGAGATCGTGCAGCAGGTAGTCACGCAACTTTTCGAGGCGTTGTTTCATTATGTTTGAGATCCGACAGTCAACATGACAATATTTTTCTACCACGAAAGGCACGAAAAACACGAAAAGAGAATGCTTGGCTATTTATTTCGCTCAATCTTTTCGATGTTTCCAATATCAGTATGGGTTACCACGGAGGACCGTGGGAACCAGAAATGATGCGGTGCAATACGGCTTTGCCCAACCTACATCATGAAATGACAGATTACTATACGGTTTTTTTTCGTGTCTTTCGTGATTTTCGTGGTTAAAGTAATTAGCCCGTAAAAATCCGTGCGAACTGTGACCGTACCTCTTTGAAACTGGTTTCACGCATCGTCTGCAGCAGTTCGTCGATGCGGAACTTGTGATGCCCTTCATAGACTACGCCCATCTGCTCCATCTCCGCCAGTCCGGTTTCACGCGCATGTTCGACGAAGCCCTTGTTCTTCCAGAAGAATGCGCCGGGCATGGTTGTCGGGATGACCAGTGCATAGAAGAGAATGCGGCTGATGTAGGCCGTCAGCAGCAGCGTCACAGGCAGCAGCGAGGCAGCAATCAAACCGCCTGTGGATGTGCCTGCAATTGCAAGCGTGATGAGCAGCAGCAGGTTGACGCCAAGCAGGCCATTTCGCAAATTGTAGGTTTTGCCGAAGGTGGTCGTCTGTTCATAGTGGGTGGCAGCGCCTTCGTTTTCAGCTTGCTTTAGATCACGTGCGTGGAACCAGTGACCGATACTCTCCAGTGCGACTCCTGCGGCACAGACGACTGCCAGGAGCTGCAGCAATGGCCCGTCGATGCCGTTGATTGCCGTAGCGACCAGCGCGATCAGTAGAGAGCCGAGAATGAGCATGGTTGCATAGAATGCACTCGCTGTCTGCCAGTGATCCCAGAAGGGGCGGGCAGGGATGCGATAGAGTTTGTACATGTACCAGGAGCCGAGTGCAGCGCCAAGCACACCGGTAACGCTGAAGAGCATCACCAGCAGCTGTGCAAATTGCTGCTCAAATGCCGACAACAGCGCAAAGCCCGCCAGGCTTCCGAAAAACAGCGATACACCGGCAATCTCACGGCTCACAGGCGAGTGGCGCAGGTTGTAAAAACCGCGGTAGAAGCGGTGCGGTTTGCCCAGATGCATGTTCAGTTTGAACAGCCCGAAACCCATGAGTGCAACCAGGATTCCAAGCAGCGGCAGCCAGGCGGTGCTCTCCCTGATCTGCTGCAGGGGTTCAATCACAGAGAGTGAGCCAAACAGCGAGCCGCACACCAGCAGCACAAATGCGCCCATCACAGTCTGGGCGAGGAGGGTGAAGATGGCATGTGCATTTTCATGCGAACTTAATAGAACTCTCCAGTTCCAGTAGCGCTCCCGGCCATGTTTCTCATCAACTGCTGGCTTGAACTTCCCCGCCTTGTCATCACGGTGATACTTCAGAGGTGTTGAATCGGTGCGGGTCATCTCCCGATGCGTCGAGCGCGTCTGCTGGAAACGGATGTTGGGCCGGGTGATGTCGGTGCGCGGGAACCCGGGGATCTCTGTTTTTGCCTGGGAGCGTCCCTCGGGGATGTTTTCGATGACGCCGAAGTCCAGCGCATTGCCGAGACAGGCAGCGACACAGGCAGGCTTGAGGCCAACCTCGAGGCGGTCGACGCACATGTTGCACTTGGTCACCTGGCCCTTGACCGGGTCGAGCTGCGGTGCATTGTAGGGACACACCCAGGTGCAGTAGCCGCAGCCGAAACAGATGTCCGGATCCTGAAGCACAGCGCCATATTCGGCAAACTTCGTGTAGGCTCGGGTCGGGCACCCCTTCAGGCAGACGGGATCGTCGCAATGGTTGCACGCCATGGAGATATTGAGCCGCTGATAGTCGGGGTAGGCGCCGCCTTCAACGAAACCGACAGAGCGGAATGCGATGTGTGCAGGGTTGTCGTTCTTTTCGCTGCAGGCGGCTTCGCAGGCGTGGCAACCGATACAGTTGTCTACATTGAGAAAAAAGCCGTGCTGCTTATAGCGATTGGGGTTGTCGCCAATGCCTGCATCATTGTTGATCCCGAGACTTTTATCACGCAGCTGATCTGTTTCGGGAACCGTCTCGATGCTGGTGCCGTAACGGTTGTGGCTCTTGGTCTCTTTGTCCCACAAAAAGGCGTATTCAGGCTCGTCGCTTCTTACTTTAAACATCTTAGAAGTCCCGCATCTCCATGCTCATTTGCGCCGCTGCCTGCTGATCTTCGATACGTTCGACACGCACAGCAGACTGTTTGAAGGCCGGCTGCCTGGAGTGTGGGTCCAGCAGTCCCAGCGTCAGGCGGTTGACGCAGTCATGGAAATGAAAAGGGATGAAGATCATATTCTTCGGCACCCGCTGGGTAGACATCGCCATGACGACGGCATCGCCCCTGCGTGAGATGCAGCGCACATACTCGCCGTGCACGATGCCGAGCTCTTCGGCGGCATCCGGGTTGATCTCCATGAATGGGATAGGACTGTATTTGTTGTTGTTGCCCACCTTGCCGGTCTTGGTGCGGGTGTGAAAGTGCTCCACCAGTCTGCCGGTATTGAGCCACAACGGGTAATCATCGTCCGGGACTTCGTTGTTGTCGATAAACGGCAATGGAATCAGTTTGGCCTTGCCGTCGGCGTAGCGGAATGTTCCTGCTTCGGTATAGAGGCGTTTGCCTCCGCTGGGTGGTTCGACACCCTTGTCAGCCTCATCGCTGGTGTAGGGCCACTGGATACCGCGCTGCGTCTCGATCTTGTCGTGTGACATGCCGGAGATATCGACCAGGCGGCCCCTGGAGAGTTCGCGCATCTCGTCGAAGACATCGGAGGGCGCTTCAGGGAATTTGATCTTCCTGCCGTTTTCAAAACGTTTGGCCAACTCATTGAAGATCCACAGGTCAGCCTGTGACTCTCCGGGCGCATCGGTCACTTTACGCACGATATTGACGCGCCGCTCGGTGTTGGTGAAGACACCCTCTTTCTCCGCCCAGGTTGCCGCAGGCAGATAGAGGTGCGCATATTGCGTGGTCTCCACGTCGGCATAGGAGTCCTGCACCACCAGGAAGTCAAGTTTCTCCAGGGTTTTGCGGATACGCGCCGTGTTCGCCATGGAGGTCATCGGGTTGGTTGCAACCAGCCACAGCCCCTTGATCTGCCCGGTCTCGATGGCCGGGAAAATATCTGTTTCGGTGAGGCCGCGCTGCTTGGGAAAGAACTCTGCATCGATGCCCCAGAATTTGGCGATCTCTTCACGGTCCTCCGGCTTCTCCAGCACGCGGTATCCCGGCAGGCCGGAGCAGGATGACCACTCGCGGGTTCCCATGGCATTGCACTGGCCGGTAATGGAGAGGCTGGTGCCTCCGGCTTTGCCGATATTTCCGGTCACCAGGTTGAGGTTGTTGATGCCGACCACGCCGTCAGAGCCATGTGTGCTCTGGTTGATGCCCATGGTCCAGATGCTCATGGCGGCATCGGCATTGGCATAGAGTCTTGCGACGTTGCGGATGGTGTCTTCGTCGATGCCGCAAATCTTCGAGGCAGTTACCGGGTCGTACTTCTGCACCTCTTTTTCCAACTGTTCAAAGTCTGAGCAGTTGGCGGCGATATAGTCGCGATCCTCCAGACCCTCGTCGAGGATGACGTGCATCAGTGCATTCTGCAGCACCACGTCGGTGCCGGGCGTGATCGCCAGGTGCATGTCGGCATTCTGCGCCAGCATGGTGACGCGTGGATCCACCACGATGAGTGGAAAGTTGCGTTTCTCCTGGGCCTCTTTCATACGCCAGTAGATGATCGGATGCTGCTCCGGCAGGTTGGAGCCCCACGCGATCAGGCAGTCCGTGTGTTCAAAATCCTCGTAGTTTCCCGGAGGGCCGTCGGAGCCGAATGAGCGTTTGTAGCCGGAGACGGCAGAGGCCATGCACAGCGTGGTGTTGCCATCGTAGTTGTTGGTGCCGATGCAGCCGCGCGCCAGTTTGCCGAGGGTATAGAACTCCTCCGTCAGCAGCTGCCCGGTAGAGACGATGGCAAAGGAGTCGCGGCCATAGGTTTTTTGGATACGCAGGATCTCATCCGCCATCTTGTCGAGCGCATGATCCCACTCAACCTGCTCGTAACCCTCATGGATATGATTGCGCAGCAGCGGCTTGTCACCGCGTCCGTCCGCGGTGAAGATTTCGTGTTCGAAGATCCCCTTGACGCACAGCTTGCCGCGATTGACATCCGCGCCGCCGACTCCGCGTGAAGAGACCGGTTTGCCGTCGGCATTGAGGCCGACTTCGATGGAGCAGCCGGTCGAGCAGTAGCCGCAGGTGGTGTATTTCCACTCGACGATGCCTTTATCCGCAATCTTGACCGGATTCTTTTTACCGCGACCAAATAGCATGTTGGTTACCTGTATTTACTCTTGTCTCCTTCTCCCCTTGAGGGGAGAAGGTTGGGATGAGGGGATGGGAACTTGACCGAAGCCCTCACCCCAACCCTCTCCCAGGGGGAGAGGGGGCTGCTACTGCTCCATCAATCTACCGGCATGCGCAAATAGACCATGTTATTTTCGACTTTAGTGTCGTAGACATTGGTGCAGCCTTCATCGGCCCCCAGCGCTTCGCCGCTGGCAAGATCGATCTTCCAGCTGTGCAGCGGGCAGGTGACGGAGGTTCCGTGAACGATGCCCTGTGAGAGGGGGCCCTGTTTGTGCGGGCAGGCATCCTTGACAGCAAAGATACGGTCATCGCTGGTGCGGAAAATGGCGATATCCATGTCATCGGTCTTGACGACGCGCGAACCGAGCACGGGAATCTCATCGAGTTGTGTAATTTCAATCCAGTCGGACATAATCTTTCTCTGTATTTAATGTAATTTTATGTGATGACAATCGGCGCGAACTCATTGGCATTCTTGCCATCGGCATGCGCTTTCCACGGATCGATCTGCGCAGGCTTCTGCGAGATCAGGAAGCGCGCATGCAGCGCCTTGCGATTTTTTTCATCGTCGATGATCGCCTTCTTGATCTTCTTCAGACCGACGCGCTCGACCCAGGGTGCCGTGCGCTCCAGGTAGTGGGCGTCTTCGCGATAGAGTTGAGAGAATGCGCCGCAGTACTCCAGCACCTCATCTTCGGTCTCTACCTTGGTCAGGAAATCGGTGACGCGCACCTTGATGCCGCCGTTGCCGCCGACATGCAGTTCGTAGCCGGATTCAACGCACACCACGCCGAAATCCTTGATCGTCGCCTCGGCGCAGTTGCGCGGACAGCCAGAGACCGCCAGCTTGTATTTGTGCGGCATCCAGGATCCCCAGGTGAGCTCTTCGAGCTTGACACCGAGGCCTGTCGAGTCCTGTGTGCCCATGCGGCACCAGGTATCTCCAACGCAGGTTTTACAGGTGCGCATCGCCTTGCCGTAGGCGTGTCCTGAGACAAATCCGGCTTCACTGAGATCCTTCCACATGGCGGGAAGATCCTCTTTCTGAATGCCGAACATATCGATGCGCTGGCCGCCGGTTACCTTCATTTCAGGCACATTATACTTGTCTGCGACATCTGCGATGGCGCGCAGATCCGAGGGAGTACAGAGGCCGCCGAACATGCGCGGCACCACGGAGTAGCTGCCATCCTTCTGGATGTTGCCGTGGGCTCTCTCGTTGATAAAGCGTGACTGGCTGTCATCCTCATACTCTTCCGGGTAGGCGCACAGCAGATAGTAATTCAGCGCGTTGCGGCAGGCGGGGCAGCCGTCAGGCGTTTTCCACTCGAAGAAATCACGCACAGCCGGCATTGTTTTCAATTCGTGCTGGATCATGCCGCTGCGGACTTCATCGTGCGTATAGTCGGTGCAGCCGCACATCGGCTTTTTGCTGGGCGCATCTTCATAGTCGCCGCCGAGCGTGTGCGCCAGCAGCGATTCTACCAGGCCGGTGCAGGAGCCGCAGGAGGCGGATGCCTTGGTATGGGCGCGGACATCATCCAGGGTAAAGAGTTTTTTCTCGGTAATGGCATTGACGATGTCGCCTTTGCAGATGCCGTTGCAGCCGCAGATCTCTGCGCTGTCGGCCATTGCAGCGACACGCGTCTCATCACCATGTCCGGAGTCTCCGAGGTGATGCTGGCCAAACAGGACTGTATTGCGAAATTCAGAGATGTCGGTGCCATCCTTCATCATCTGGAAGTACCAGGTGCCGTCGATGGTGTCTCCATAGAGCACCGCGCCGATGATTTTATTGTCGCGCACCACCAGTTTCTTGTAGTTGCCGCCGGCAATATCCTGGAATACCATCTCTTCGGTGTGCTCGTCGCCGCTGAAGTCACCGGCCGAGAAGAGTTCGATGCCGGTAACTTTTAATTTGGTCGAGGTGACGGTGCCTTCATAGCGGCCGATGCCATGCTCAACCAGGTGGTTGGCGGCAACTTTCGCCTGTTCAAACAGTGGAGCAACCAGGCCGTAGACGATGCCGCGATGCTGCACGCACTCGCCGACGGCGTAGATGCGCGGATCAAAGGTCTGCATGGTGTCATTGACAACGATGCCGCGTTCGCAGTGCAGGCCTGACTCCTGTCCAAGCGTGAAATTGGGCTTGATGCCGACTGCCATCACCAGCAGGTCGGCTTTGATCTCCGTACCGTCCTTGAAGCGCAGGCCGGTGATGCGTTCATCGCCGAGGATCTCTTCAGTAGCATGCTCCATGAGGAATTTCATGCCGCGTGATTCCAGCGATTTCTGCAGCATCTTTGCTGCAGGCTTGTCGAGCTGACGCTCCATCAATCTGTCCATGAGGTGAACGACAGTGACATCCATGCCCTGTTTCATGAGGCCGTTTGCGGCTTCCAGTCCAAGCAGACCTCCGCCGATGACAACGGCTTTGTTGTATTTCCCGGAGGCTTCCAGCATGGTATCGACATCGCTAATATCACGAAAACCGATGACACCATACTTATCAGCGCCCGGAATCGGCAGCATGAAGGGAGTCGAACCTGTCGCAATAATCAGGCGGTCATAGGGAGCTGTTGTTCCATCCTCACCGATCACCTCACGTCGGGCGCGGTTTATCCCGGTAACCTTGATGCCTTTATGCAGGGTGATGTTATTGTCGCTGTACCACTGCTCGTCATTGAGCATGATCTCATCGATGGTCTTTTCTGACGCCAGCACCGGAGAGAGCATGATGCGATTGTAGTTGCCATACGGCTCTTCACCGAATACCGTGATGTTATATTTTTCAGGCTCGAGCTTGAGCACCTCTTCGAGGGTGCGTACGCCGGCCATGCCATTTCCGATAAGGACCAGATTCTGTTTCATTAGATAAAGCTCCAGGGTGAATCTTTGAATAATATGAATTGCTGCGTATCTAGAAGCAATTATTAAGCAATTATTGTGCCAACTGCTGTTTTTCAGCCAGGGCAGGGGGTGAATCAGATCAGCAGGGATAATGGCGCACACTATTGGTGCATTACCATATGCTAATGTTTCAGATATGTACAGGAGTTGCTGAGACTCTATCCACCTCCATTCCAGCCTTCTCCCACAGGGAGAAGGGGCAAAACCCCCTCTCCCTGTGGGAGAGGGTTGGAGTGAGGGGCGTCTATCAGATCAGTATTGGCATGGTAATTGCTTGTTTATAGCGTAGTAGATAATGTTTATTTTTGATTCGGAGCATCAAAATGGCCAGTGACAAACTCAATCTCTTCGATTTCAGCCAGGAGAAGATCCGCACTCTGCATCTGACATGGATGGCATTTTTTGTCAGTTTTATGGTGTGGTTTGCACATGCGCCGCTGATGCCTTTTATCCGTGAAGTGCTGGCGTTGGATGATCAGCAGGTCAAGGTGCTGCTGATTCTTAATGTCGCGATGACCATTCCGGCGCGTATCGTGGTCGGTATGCTGGTCGACCGCTACGGACCGCGCATCCTGTTTTCAGCGATCCTTATTCTGGGTGGCGCCATCAGCATCCTGTTCGCATTGGCCCAGAATTACGAGCAGCTTGCGTTGCTGCGGTTTCTCTCCGGATTTGTCGGTGCGGGCTTTGTCGTCGGCATCCGCATGATTTCCGAGTGGTTTCCAGCCCGCCAGACAGGAATCGCCCAGGGTATCTACGGAGGCTGGGGCAATTTTGGTTCAGCAGGCGCAGCTATGCTGCTGCCCTTCATTGCCGCCAATGTCGGCGGTGATGATGGCTGGCGCTACGCTATTATCGGCACTGGTCTGCTGTCGATCGCCTACGGCGTCTTCTATTACTGGCGCGCACGCAATACCCCCAGGGGATCAACCTACTTCAAACCGAAGAAGATGGGCGCCATGGAAGTGACCAGCGGCGGCGACCTGCTTCTCTATATGTTGATGAATATCCCGATGTTCCTGGCGCTGGGTGTACTCACCTGGAAGCTCTCGCCGGTTAAAATGGGGCTGTTGAGTGCTCCCACGAGTTATGCCATCTACCTGACCCTGATCGTCGTCTATCTGATCCAGATCTGGAAAATTTGGCACCTCAATTCGCATGTTTTGAAAAATCCTGTGCCGGAGATGCAGCGTTACAAGTTCAAGCAGGTGGCCATCCTTGATCTGGCTTATCTGGTAACC